>NZ_JBIVVI010000145.1:0-11186 GCF_044757675.1 Kitasatospora sp. NPDC091257 | reverse complement strand
GGGGTAACGACCCCTGAGATCAGCGCGGACGGCGCGGTAGCCCTCGCGCCAGAAGCTCTCCAAATCACCGGTGACGGCGGCGGGGCGGCCGGCGGGGGAGAGCAGGTGGATGGTCAGCGGAACGCGTCCTCCGGCCAGGATGGGAGTCTTGGTCCAGCCGAAGAGTTCTTGCAACTTGACCGCTAGCACCGGGCGTTCGGTGGTGTAGTCGACTCGTATCTTCGATCCTGACGGCACGGTGATGCGTTCGGGGGCGAGGTCGTCCAGTCGGCCTGCCTCGCCGGTGGCCCAGGGGAGGAGCCTCTGGAGGGCGGCCGTCGTATCAATCCGGGCGAGGTCGGAGCGGCGGCGGGCGCGGGAGAGTTCGGGCTCCAGCCACTCGTCGGCGCGCTCAAGCAGAGCCTCGTCGCTGACGTCGGGCCAGGGGGTGCCGAGGGCGGTGTGGAGGAAGGCGAGGCGTTCGCGAAGGCCAGAGGGGAACGTCAGCAGGGTGCTGATGCCCTCGCGGGTGAGGCCTTCGAGGAGGGCTGACCGGACGAGCGCCCGGTCGGGGCGGTTGAGGGGCTTCTCCGCGAGCTCGATCGCGCCCAGCGACTCCACCCGGCGGGAGACGACCTCGCCGCGCCGGGTGTCCCAGTGGACCTCCTCACGAGCGGTCAGCAGCGCCGCACCCGCGACCAGAGCAGTGTCCTCGTCCAGCGCCGCGGCGTGCAGTACCCGGGCCGAGTGCGACCCCGCCGGGCGGTCGGCGACCGCGACGGCGAGCCAGGGCACGGCGCCGAGCGTGGTGCCGGGGGCGAGTTCGGCGGCCGTCCCGGAGGCCATCAGGTACGGGCTGCGCTCGCCGGGGGCGGGCTTGTCGACCCGGGCGCGGGCGATGCGTTCGGGGAAGGCGAGGGCGACGACGAGGCCGGCGGCGGCGCCGTCGGAGAGCTGGGTGGCGGGTTCGGAGCCGGCGCCGCGCAGGAGGCGGCGGACCTCGTCGCGCCAGCGGCCCGCGTAGGGGTCCCGGGAGGAGCGGACCGTCCGCCAGACCGCGCCGAGGTCGTCGCCGAGCGCGCGCGGCGGTTCTTCGGAGAGCAGCGCGACCACCTCGGCGGCCCGCCGCGCACCGACTGCCGCCGCGCCGTCGACCAGGGCGCGGCCGAGCCGGGGGTGCAGTCCGGTGCGGGCGAGCCGGACGCCGCGGGCCGTGGCCCGCCCGTCCGCGTCCACGGCGCCGAGGGCTTGGAGGGTCTGTCGGGCGGCGGCCATCGCCCCGGCGGGCGGGGCGTCGGGCAGGGCGAGGCCGGTGGCGTCCGGGTCGCCCCAGCAGGCGGCCTGGAGAGCGAAGGGGGTGAGGTCGGCGAGCGCGATCTCGGGGGTGGGGAAGCGGGCGGCGAGGGCGTCCTCGGCCTCGTTCCAGCAGCGGTAGACGGTGCCGGGGGCTTCGCGTCCGGCGCGGCCGGCGCGTTGGCGGGCGGCGGCGAGGGAGGCCCGGACGGTGACCAGCCCGGCCAGTCCGCGGGCGTGGTCGGTGCGGGGTTCGCGGGCCAGTCCGGCGTCGACCACGACCCGTACGCCCGGCACGGTGAGGCTGGACTCGGCGACGGCGGTGGTGAGGACGACCCGCCGTGAAGGGGACGGGGTGAGGGCGGCGTCCTGGACGGCCTGCGGGGCGCGGCCGTGCAGTTGCAGCACCTCGGCCGTGACGCCGCCCAGTTGCCCGGCGACCCGGGCGATCTCGCCGACGCCGGGCAGGAAGCAGAGCACGTCGCCGTCGCGCTCGTTCAGGGCCCGCCGGACGGTCGAGGCGACGTGGTCGAGCAGGGCCTGGTCCACCCGGGTGCCGTGGGCGGGCCGGACGGCGCGGGGCGGCGGCGCCCAGACCGCCTCGACCGGGTGGGACGTCCCGTGCGCCTCCACCACGGGCGCGCCGCCGAGCAGTTCGGCCCAGGCCTCGGTGTCGGAGGTGGCCGAGGCGCAGACCAGCCGCAGTTCGGGCCGCAGTGCCGCCCGGACGTCGAGCAGGAAGGCGAGCGCGGTGTCGGCGTCCAGGTGCCGTTCGTGGCATTCGTCGAGCACCACCACGTCCACGCCGGGCAGTTCCTGGTCGCGCTGGAGCCGTTGCAGCAGCACGCCGGTGGTGACCACCTCGACCACGGTGTCCGGGCCCGCCGTGCGCTCGCCGCGCACGGTGTGGCCGATCCGGCCGCCGACCGGTTCGCCGAGCAGCCAGGCCATCCGCCGGGCGGCCGCCCGTACCGCGAGCCGGCGGGGCTCGGCGACCAGCACCCGGCGCACCGGACCGCCCGGATCGAGCAGTCCGGCCAGGGCGAGCGGCACCAGGGTGGTCTTGCCGGTGCCGGGCGGTGCGGCGAGGACGGCGGTGCCGTGTTCGTCCAACGCGCGGTGCAGGGCGGGCAGGGCGGTGCGGACGGGTAGTTCGCGCCAGGCCGGGTTCATGGAGGGGCTCAGCCCCGCTCGGTGACGAAGATCGCCGTGCCGGGGATCAGCCGCCCGCGCAGCGGGGACCAGCAGCCCCACTCCTGTTCCAGTCCGGCCGGCCACTCGGGCTCGACCAGGTCCACCAGCCGGAAGCCGGCGGTGACGAGTTCGCGGACCCGGTCGCCGAGGGTGCGGTGGTGTTCGACGTAGGTGGCGCGGCCCTGTTCGTCCTGCTCGACGTAGGGGGTGCGGTCGAAGTAGGAGGACACCGCGGTGAGGCCCTCGACGCCGGGCTCGTCCGGGAAGGCCCAGCGGATCGGGTGGGTCACCGAGAACACCCAGCGCCCGCCGGGCCGCAGCACCCGGTGGACCTCGCGCATCAGTGCGGTGGTGTCGGCGCTGAACGGGACGGCGCCGTAGGCGGAGCAGGCGAGGTCGAAGGAGGCGTCGGCGAAGGGCAGGACGGCGGCGTCGGCCTGGACGACGGCGACGGGGTCGGTGCCGCGGCCGAGGTCGATCCGGCGGGAGTGCTGGAGCTGGCGGTAGGAGATGTCCAGGGCGACCGGCCGGGCGCCCCGGGCGGCGAGCCAGCGGGAGCACTGGGCGGCTCCGGCGCCGATCTCCAGGACGTCCCGGCCGGCCACCTCGCCGAGCAGGCGGGCGTCGGCCTCGTCCAGGCCTTCGGGGCACCAGGTGAAGCGGTCGTCGCCGAGGAACTCGCCGTGTTCGTCCTGGTACTCGTCGGCGTTGCGGTCCCACCAGTGCCGGCTGGCGCGGCTGCTCTCCCCGGTGCCGGCCTCGCGGCGGATCGCGTCGTCGCCGTCCTCCTCCTCGGCCCGCGCGGGGGAGGTGTCAAGATCGTGCAGGTCCGACTGGGGGGTGGTGGCCACGGTGACAATGCCCATCGCGTAGGGTATGGAATGCGGAAGCGCCGCTGCCGCGAACCGGCCCGTCAGGGTCCGGATCCTGGCGGTGGCATCCGGGGACGTGGCCCCTTCGGGTGTCGCCGCAAGGCGCGCATTCGGAGGATATGGCCTGATCCGTACCGGGCTCCACCGTCTTGCCGTCCTTCGGCATTGACCGTGCCTGGCCGTCCCCGTATGCTACAAGTTGCGCTGCGGGCCTGCGCGCCTCGGACGGAGCAGGTCGCGCTCGCATCTGTCGAAGACCCCACGGTCGCAAGACGGACGCCGGTTCTCGTTGTACGGGAATCCCGGTGTGCCGTGTTCTTGGCTGTCCGGCTTTCGGTGGGAGCGATACGGGCCCTCCGCGTGGCATTACCTACGACTTTCATGTCCGTACCGGAGCCCTTTTCCTAATGACGAGCCCCACCGACTCCTCCCTCAGCACCACCCCGCAGGTCGCGGTCAACGACATCGGCGACGCGGAGGCCTTCCTCGCCGCCATCGACGAGACCATCAAGTACTTCAACGATGGCGACATCGTCGAGGGCGTCATCGTGAAGGTCGACCGTGACGAGGTTCTCCTCGACATCGGTTACAAGACCGAGGGCGTCATCCCGTCCCGCGAGCTCTCGATCAAGCACGACGTTGACCCGCACGAGGTCGTCGCCGTCGGTGACAACATCGAGGCCCTGGTTCTCCAGAAGGAGGACAAGGAGGGTCGTCTCATCCTGTCCAAGAAGCGCGCTCAGTACGAGCGTGCCTGGGGCACGATCGAGAAGATCAAGGAAGAGGACGGCATCGTCACCGGTACCGTCATCGAGGTCGTCAAGGGTGGTCTCATCCTCGACATCGGCCTCCGGGGCTTCCTCCCCGCCTCGCTGGTCGAGATGCGTCGCGTCCGCGACCTCCAGCCCTACGTGGGCAAGGAGCTCGAGGCCAAGATCATCGAGCTGGACAAGAACCGCAACAACGTGGTCCTGTCCCGCCGTGCCTGGCTGGAGCAGACCCAGAGCGAGGTCCGCCAGACCTTCCTCACCACCCTGCAGAAGGGCCAGGTGCGCTCCGGCGTCGTCTCCTCGATCGTCAACTTCGGTGCCTTCGTGGACCTGGGTGGCGTCGACGGCCTCGTGCACGTCTCCGAGCTGTCCTGGAAGCACATCGACCACCCGTCCGAGGTTGTCGAGGTCGGCCAGGAGGTCACCGTCGAGGTTCTCGACGTCGACATGGACCGCGAGCGCGTCTCCCTGTCGCTGAAGGCGACCCAGGAGGACCCGTGGCAGCAGTTCGCCCGGACCCACCAGATCGGTCAGGTCGTCCCGGGTAAGGTCACCAAGCTGGTTCCGTTCGGTGCGTTCGTCCGCGTGGACGAGGGCATCGAGGGTCTGGTCCACATCTCCGAGCTGGCCGAGCGCCACGTCGAGATCCCGGAGCAGGTCGTCCAGGTCGGCGACGAGATCTTCGTCAAGGTCATCGACATCGACCTCGAGCGTCGTCGCATCAGCCTGTCGCTGAAGCAGGCCAACGAGGCCCTGGGTGCCAACCCGGCCGAGGTCGAGTTCGACCCGACCCTGTACGGCATGGCCGCCTCGTACGACGACCAGGGCAACTACATCTACCCGGAGGGCTTCGACCCCGAGGCGAACGACTGGCTGCCCGGCTTCGAGAAGCAGCGCGAGGAGTGGGAGCGCCAGTACGCCGAGGCGCAGTCCCGCTTCGAGCAGCACCAGGCCCAGGTCATCAAGAGCCGCGAGGCCGACGCCCAGGCCGCCGAGGAGGGTGGCGACGCCGTCGCCGCTGCCGCCGGTGGTTCCTACTCGTCCAGCAGCGACGAGGGCTCGGGCGCCCTGGCCTCCGACGAGGCCCTGGCCGCTCTGCGCGAGAAGCTGGCCGGTGGCCAGAGCTGAGGCTCTCGCTTCCCGCTAGCCGATAGCTAGACGATGGGCCCCACCCGGATTTCCGGGTGGGGCCCATTTCGTTTTTCGCCATGACTTATCACGCTTTGACTTATGTGTGGTTTATGTGAAGGAAAGTGTGAGATGAGGCTCATTGCCCATCTATAGGCCGGAGTTCGGGTTGCACCTAGATTGAGGGGAGCTGCCCGAAAGGCTCCTTCATGCGAAACCCCTTTTTCGCCACCCCCGCCCCCACCTCCGCCCCCACCTCCGCCTCTGCCTCCGCCCCCACCGCCGTGGTCGGCGGCCGGCTCGCGGCCCTCGGCCGGTTCTGCTTCCGCCACCGTCGCTGGGTGCTCGGCCTGTGGGCCGTCGTCCTGGTGGTCGGGGTCCTGATCGGGGGACGCGTCTTCGAGGGCTCGGTGGCCGGGGCCTCCTCCGCCAGCGCCGAGGCCGACCGGGGCAGTGCGGTGGTCGCCGCGGCCGACCCGGCCAAGGGCACCGTGACCGCCGTGGTGGACGGCAGGCCGGTGGACGATCCGGCGGTGAAGGCCGCCGTCGAGAAGGCCACCGCCGAGATCGCCGCCCTGCCGGGGGTCTCCTCCGCGCTCGACGCGTACGGCTCCGGCCCGGCGCCGGCCGCGCTGCGCTCCGCCGACGGGACGGCGAGCCTGGTCACCGTGCGGATGGCCGACACCGCGAGCACCGCCCAGACCGACGCCGTCACCGAGCGGCTCGGCGCGCTGAACGGGGCGGGCGGCGCCCATGTCACGGTCGGCGGGGACCTGGTGCTCCAGCAGGAGGTCAAGCAGCAGACCGAGAAGGACACCCGGTTCGGCGAGATCGTGACGCTGCCGCTCACGCTGATCGTCATGGTGCTGGTCTTCGGCGGGCTGGCGGCGGCCTCGCTGCCGGTGATCGGGGCGGTCGCCTCGGTGGGCGGCGCGCTGCTGGCCATGTTCGGTTTCAGCCGGATCATGGACATCGACACCAGCGTGCTGCCGATCGCCACGGTGCTGGGGCTCGGGCTCTCGATCGACTACGCGCTGCTCATGGTGAATCGTTTCCGCGAGGAACGCGGCCACGGCGCGGACATCGCCGCCGCCGTCGAACGGACCGCGGCGACCGCCGGACGCACCGTGGCCTTCTCCGGGCTGACCGTCGCCGTCGCGCTCTCCGGACTGTTCGTCTTCACCAGCCCGGTGCTCGGCGCGGTGGCGGCCGCCGGGGTGAGCGTGGTGGTGATCGCCGTCGCCGCCGCGCTGACCCTGATCCCCGCTCTGCTCGGCTTCGCCGGCGCGCGGATCAGGACACCCGCCGCGCCCGTGGCGGACGAGGGGTTCTTCAGCCGGACCGTGCGCCGGGTGCGCAAGCGGGCGGTGGCGGTCACCCTCGCCTCGGTGGCGCTGCTGATGGCGGCCGGCGCGCCGTTCCTCCACGCCGACATGCGCAACTCCGGCGCCGCGGTGCTGCCCGCCTCCTCGGCCGGGCGGCAGGTCGCCGAGACGATCGACCAGCGCTTCCCGCAGGCCTCGGCCGCACCGATCACCGTGGTGGTCGAGGGCGGGGCGTCGGTGGCGCAGGCGTACGCGGACGACGTGGTCGCCCAGCTGCCCGGGGTGAGCGGGGTGCGGGCGGTGTCGCCGGTGGGCGACGCGGTCTCCACGATCGACGTGCTGGTGCACGGGGACCCGCAGGGCGGGCAGGCCAAGCAGGTGGTGGAGGAGCTGCGGGCCGACCGCGGCGGGCTGACCACCTACGTCACCGGCGGCGCGGCCTCGGTGGTGGACTTCCAGGACGAGCTGCTCTCGCGCGGACCGTGGGCGCTCGGGCTGGTCGCGGTCGGCACCCTGGTGCTGCTCTTCCTGATGACCGGCTCGGTGGTGATGCCGGTCAAGGCGCTGCTGATGAACCTGCTCTCGCTGGGCGCCTCGCTCGGCGCGCTCACCCTGGTGTTCCAGGACGGCTGGTTCAGCGGGCTGCTCGGGTTCAGCCCGACCGGCGGGCTGGAGACCTTCATCCCGGTGCTGGTCTTCGCCTTCGCCTTCGGGCTGTCGATGGACTACGAGGTGTTCCTGCTCTCCCGGATCAGGGAGCTGACCCTGCGCGGGCACGACTGTGTCCGGGCGGTGGAGCTGGGCGTGCAGCGCAGTGGTCGGATCATCACCTCGGCGGCGCTGCTGATGGTGATCGTCTTCGCCGGGTTCGCGCTCGGGGACATGCTGATGGTCAAGCAGATGGGCATCGCGCTGGCCGTCGCCGTCGCGGTGGACGCCACCCTGGTGCGCTGCCTGCTGGTGCCCGCCGCGATGAGCCTGTTCGGCGAGTTCAACTGGTGGGCGCCCGGCCCGCTGCGGCGACTGCACCGGCGGTTCGGGCTGAGCGAGCACGTCGACCTGCCGGAGATCGAGCCGGCGGTGCTCCCGGTGCCGCGCGCCGGGACCGGGTCGGAGAGTGCCGGGTCGGACGGCGTCGGGGTCGAGGCCGTCGGGTCGGACGGCGTCGGGTCCGAGAGTGCCGGATCCGAGGTTGTCGGGTCCGGGGGCGGTGTGCCCAAGGGTCTGGTGGGTTCAGCCCAGCCGGCGTAGCAGGTCGACCGCCGAGCGGAGCCGGTCCTGTTCGGCGGGGTCGAGGCGGGACTCGATCGCGGTGGCGATCAGGTGTTCGCGGCGCGCGCGCTGGTCGAGCAGCGCGTCGCGGCCGGCCTCGGTGGCGGCGACCAGCAGTTTGCGGCCGTCGGTGGGGTGGGGCTGCTGGGTGACCAGCCCGGCCTCGGTCATCAGTGCGACGGTGCGGGCCATCGACTGGTGGCGGACCCGCTGGAGCGCGGCGAGTTCGGCGACGGTGCAGGAGAGCTCGTCGCGGACCAGCAGGCCGAGGACGGCGGCCTGGTTCTGCGGCAGTTCGTCGTCGGTGCGCAGGGAGCGGACCAGGGTGCCGAGGGCGGCGCGCAGGTCGGCGGCGAGTTCCAGGGTGTCCGGGTGCGGGGCTTCGCTGGGCATGGGAGAAGTCTATCGGCAATTCATGCAGCAAGGCTGTACAGCATTGCTGTATGGTTTTTGCCATGCGAATCACCAAGTTCGGACACGCCTGCGTACGCGTCGAGCACGGCGGCACCACCGTCGTCGTCGATCCGGGATCGTTCACCGACCCCGCCGCACTGGCCGGGGCGGACGCCGTCCTGATCACCCACGAGCACATGGACCACTTCGAGGAGTCCCGGCTGCGCGCCGCGCTGGAGGCCGACCCGGCCCTGCGGGTGTGGACCAACCGGGCCGTCGCCGCCCAGCTGGACGGCGTGGCGCAGCGGATCGAGGCGGTCGGCGAGGGCGACGCCTTCGAGATCGGCGGGCTGGGCGTCTCGGTGCACGGCGAGTGGCACGCGGAGATCCACCCGGACATCCCGCGGGTGCAGAACATCGGCTTCCTCTTCGACGGCCGGCTGTTCCACCCCGGTGACGCGTTCACCGTGCCGCCGCACGCCGTGGACACCCTGCTGCTGCCGCTCGCGGCGCCCTGGAGCAAGGCCTCCGAGGTGATCGACTACGTCCGGGAGGCCGGGCCGCGCCAGGCGGTGCCGGTGCACGAGGCGGTGCTCAGCCCGATCGGCTTCGCGGTGCAGACCCGGCTGGTCGGGCCGCAGGGGCCGGGCACGGGCGCGGAGCTGACGGTGCTGGGGGAGGGCGAGAGCCTGGAGCTGGGCTGACGGCCTTGCCCGCCGGTGGCCCGCGCCGACGGTGTTCCTCGTCGGTGGCCCGTGCCGACGGTGCTCCTCGTCCGTGGCCCGTACTGACGGGCCCGGTGCCGCGCCGGTAGCCTGACGCCATGCTGAAGATCGGACTGACGGGTGGCATCGGCGCGGGCAAGAGCGAGGTGTCCCGGCTGTTCGCCGCGCGCGACGCGGTGATCGTGGACTCGGACGTGATCGCCCGCGAGGTGGTCGCCCCCGGAACGGACGGTCTGGCGGCCGTGGTCGCCGAGTTCGGACCGCAGGTGCTGCGGGAGGACGGCGCGCTGGACCGTCCGGCGCTCGGGGCGGTCGTGTTCGCCGACCCGGAGCGGCTGAAGGCGCTGAACGCGATCGTCCACCCGCTGGTGCGGGCCCGCTCCGCCGAGCTGGAGGCGGCGGCCGCGCCGGACGCGGTCGTGGTGCACGACGTGCCGCTGCTGGCCGAGAACGGCCTGGCGCCGCTGTACGACCTGGTCGTGGTGGTGGACGCGGCCGACGAGGTGCGGCTGGACCGGCTGGTGCGGTTGCGCGGGATGGCCGAGGAGGAGGCCCGGGCCCGGATGGCCGCGCAGGCCTCGCGGGAGGACCGGCTGGCGATCGCGGACCTGGTGATCGACAACAGCGGCGGCCTGGCGGAGCTGGAGGCGCGGGTGGACGAGGTCTGGGCGGAGCTGGCGCGGCGCGCGACGGTCTGACGCCGGACCGGGCAGGCCCGGCCCGGGCGGCACCTCTCCGATCGGGCGCCACTTCTCCGTTCGGGCAGCGCCTCTCCGTTCAGGCGGCGCCGAGCGGCAGCCGGGCCCGGACGGCGAAGCCGCCCTCGGGCGTCGGCCCGGCGTGCAGGGTGCCGCCGAGGTCGCCGGCCCGGGTGTGCATGCCGTGCAGGCCGTGGCCGCCGGAGGGCAGTTCCGGGTGATCGGCCCGCCCGCCGGCGGCTTCGGTGTCCCCGTCGGCGGCGGGGGAGTTGACCACCGTCAGGCGCAGCCCGTCCGGTGCGACCTCGACGGTGACGGCCACCTCGGCGGCCGGGGCGTGCTTGTGCGCGTTGGTCAGCGCCTCCTGGACGATCCGGTAGGCCGCGTACTGCACGGCGGGCACCGGGTCGGGCAGCCCCTCGTCCGGTCCGCTGACGGTCAGCCCGACCGCCAGTCCGGCCAGCCGGGACTCCTCGACCAGGGCGGGCAGCCCGCGCAGCGAGGGCGCCTGTTCGGCGGAGGTGGTCAGCACGCCCAGCAGGCCGCGCAGTTCGGTGAGCGCCTGGAGGCCGAGGGCGCGGATCAGGCCGAGGGTCTCCCGGACGGCGGCCGGGTCCTCGGCCCGGGCGACCTGCCCGGCGCCCGCGTGCAGGGTGATCAGCGAGACCCGGTTGGACACCACGTCGTGCATCTCCCGCGCGAGCCGGGCGCGTTCGGCGGCCACCGCGCGCTCCTCGGCGTGCCGGCGGGCCTCCTCCAGCAGCCGGTTGCGCTCGCCGAGCAGCCGGTTGCGTTCGGCCAGCACGGCGACGGTGCGGGCGCGCTGGTGGGAGGTCAGCCCGAGGGCGAGCGGCACGGCGCCGAAGACCAGCGGGTCCTCGATCAGGTTGGCGAGCTCGGACGGGGCGTCGACGTCCCCGAGGTCGAACGGGACGAGCAGCCGCAGTCCGGCCAGTGCCGCCAGGACGTACACCGGCGCGGTCCGGCCGCGCCGCGCGGCCAGCCCGTAGAGGGCGACGGCCAGCGGGAGTTGGCCGCTCAGCAGGGTGACCGCGGTGACCGCGGCCGGGTGCCGGCGCCGCAGGGCCAGGGCGAGCGCGCCGAGCGCCATCAGGCCCGCGTTGGTCCCCGGCGAGGCGGTCGGGCCCACGTCCGGGTCGTTGGCGGCGAGGGGGACGAGGACCAGCAGCACCAGGGCGGTCGGCGCGAGGGCGCGGACCGGGCGGGGCAGGTGCAGCGGCGGGCCGGGCAGCGGTGCGGCGAGGTCGGCGGCCGCCTGGTCGGTGGGCTGCTGCATGAGGGGCATGCTGCCACAGCGGCGCGGCACCGGGACGGCCGTCGGACCGAGTGGCTGGGAAGGGACTGGTTAAAGGCCCTGGCAGGAGGAGAGCATGGCGGGATGGATGATCGTTTCTCGCCCGGGCCGCACCCCGCCGGGCCGCCGGTGGTCGAACGGCTCGCGCAGTACGGCCGCGCCGAGCAGGAGGAGATCCTCGGCCCCGGGGAGGACCCGTACGGTGTCGCCCACACCGGGCTG
>NZ_JBIVVI010000144.1:0-11191 GCF_044757675.1 Kitasatospora sp. NPDC091257 | reverse complement strand
CCCGGCACCCCCGGCTGACCCGGAGCCCCCGCGCCCGCCTCCCTCCCGGAAGCCGGCACCCTCCCGAGCGCCCCGCCCTCCCAAACCCCGACAATGGACCCATGTCGGGAGCCGAACCCACCATCACCGTCCCCACCTGGCTGACGAACACCGTCACCGCCACCCACGGCGAGGCCGGCCGCCAATGGCTGGCCGACCTCCCCGCGAAGGCCGCCGCCCACCTCGCCGCCTGGAACCTCACGCTCGAACGGATCCTCGACCCCGGCGGCAGCCTCAGCCTCGTCGCGTACGTCCACCGCGACGACCTCTCCCCCGCCGTCCTCAAGATCGGCCTGCCCACCCCCGAGACCGCCCAGGAGCACACCGCCCTCGCCCACTGGGCGGGCCGCGGAGCCGTCCTCCTGCTCGACGCCGTCCCCGCCGAGGGGGTTCTCCTGCTCGAACGCCTCCACGGCGAGATCCCGCTGCGTTCCCTCGCCGAGCCGAAGGCCGCACTGGAGGCCACCAGCCTGCTGCACCGGCTCTGGACCGAACTCCCCGAGGGCCACCCCTTCCCCGCCGCCGCCCAGCGGATCGCCGCCGCCGCCCGCCTCGCGGAACGCCCCCACCCCGCCGCCGCCGAAGCGCGGCAGCTGATCGCCGAGGCCCTGGACACCGCCCGGAGCCTGGCCGACTCCGCCGACGAGTCCTTCCTCCTGCACGGCGACTTCCACCACGGCAACGTCCTGGCCGCCGACCGGGCCCCCTGGCTGGCCGTCGACCCGAGCCCGCTGGCCGGCGAGCGCGCCTACGACCTGGCCCGTCTCGCCCTGGACCGCGCCGACACCCTGCTCGGCTCCCCCGGCGCCCCCGCGGCCGTCCGCCGCCGTCTGGGCCGGCTCGCCGAGTCCCTCGACGTCGACCGGGAGCGCCTGCGCGGCTGGACCCTCTTCCGGGCCGTCGACCTCGCCCTCCGCGCCCTCGCCGCGGACCGCCGCGAGGACGCCGAGCTCCACCTCGAATTCGCCGATTCCCTCTGACCTCAAGGCCCTTGAGGCCAAAGGCACTTGGGGTGCTAGGCCCCGGTTCCCCGCAGGGGCAGCCGGGCCCCCATCACCGCGTACAGCCGGTCCGTCGCCGGGAACCGCACCGCCCGCGCCAGGTCCTGGTACCCCAACGCCCGGTACAGCCGCCGCGCCGGCGTCTCCGCGTCGATCGCCGAGAGGATGCTCCGGTCCAGGCCCGACGCCTCGCACAGGGTCCGGATGATCCGCGAGCCGACCCCCTGCCCCTGGAACTCCGGCAGCACGTGCAGCTCGGTGACGGCGAAGACCCTGTCCAGCCAGTCCCCGTACCCCCGGGCGGCCAGGTAGGGCTCGATCACCGTGCTCCACCAGTGCTCCCGCTGGTTGGGCATCCCGTACCCGAACCCGACCAGCTGCCCCCCGCTCATCGCCCCCAGCGCGATCACCCCCGGCTGCTGGGCGTGCCGTCCCACGATGTGCAGCCGTACCGCGACCTCTTCGGGCGTCAGCCCGAACGCCACCGCCTGGACCTCCAGCGCCTGCGGCGCCCAGGCCGCAAGGTCGATGGCCTCGATCGTCACCCCGGTCAGCTGATCCATGCTCCGGACGTTACTACCCGTGGCCCCGCGGCGCGGCCGAAGATCCCAACAGCACCTCGCACACCGCGCCCGCCCCGCCCGGGCCTCCCCCTCAGAACAGCACGCTCATGAACGCCCCGACCTCCCGGAACCCCACCCGCCGGTACGCGGCCCGGGCCCGCAGGTTGAAGTCGTTGACGTACAGCGACGCCACCGGCGCCACCTCCCGCAACGCGACGTCCAGGACCGCCGCCATCCCGGTCTCGGAGAGCCCCTGCCCCCGGTGCTCCGGAGCGACCCAGACCCCCTGGATCTGACAGGCTCCCTCCGTCACCGCCCCGATCTCCGCCTTGAAGACGACCTGCCCGTCCTCCCCGAACCGCGCGAACGACCGTCCGGCGGAGACGAGTTCGGCCACCCGGGCCTGGTAGAGGAGCCCGCCGTCCCCCGCCAGCGGCGACACCCCCACCTCCTCGGTGAACATCGCCACGCAGGCCGGCATCAGCGCCTCGACCTCGTCGCGCCGCACCCTGCGCACCAGCGGATCCGGAGCGATCTCCGCCGACGGCACCGAGGTCGCCAACAGCGGCTGGTGCGCCCGCACGTCCCGGGCCGGCCCCCAACTGCGCTCCAGCAGCGCCCAGAAGGCCGCCGTGGCCGCCGCCGGCCCGACGATCGAGGAGCAGCGCCGCCCCTGCCGGCGGGCCCGCTCCGCGAACGCCGCGACCGCCTCCGACCCGGCGTCGACGAGGACCAGGTTCGCCCCGGCGTAGCAGAGCGCGTCCAGCACGCCGTCCCCGTCGTACCAGCCCCACAACTCCCCGCCGAGCCGCCACGGGTCCAGCCCGACGGCCTCGACCCTGGTGGCGACGAACGCGTTGGCGACCGGGTCGCGGTGGAGAATCTCCAGGGCGTCCGGGAGGTCCGGCGGCTCCAGCACGCGGGTGGTGGCCAGGGCCCGGGCGGCCTGGAAGGAGCTCGGGAGCATCACACCTCGATCGAGCATCGAGACAGCACCTCACTGAGACGACTCTGGCCGCACCCTACTCCGTGGCCCCACCCGGCTACGGCCGCGGGGCCGTCCGCGAACGGACGGCCCCGCTTCCGGAAAGCACCGCACGGGTGCTCCCGTACGGTCAGGACAACCTACGGCTGTCAGAACACGCTACGCGGGGTTCGCTCCCGCACAAGCCGCGCGGGGGTCACTCCCCGGCGACCACGGTCGGCGCGCCCGCCTCGACGCCGGCCGCCTGCATCTGCTCGGCGAGCTTGAGCGCCTCCTCGATCAGGGTCTCGACGATCTTCGACTCCGGAACGGTCTTGATGACCTCGCCCTTGACGAAGATCTGCCCCTTGCCGTTGCCGGAGGCGACCCCGAGGTCGGCCTCGCGGGCCTCGCCCGGACCGTTCACGACGCAGCCCATGACGGCCACCCGCAGCGGCACCTCCATGCCCTCCAGCCCGGCGGTGACCTCCTCCGCGAGCTTGTAGACGTCCACCTGGGCGCGTCCGCAGGACGGGCAGGAGACGATCTCCAGGCCGCGCTCGCGCAGTCCGAGCGACTCCAGGATCTGGTTGCCGACCTTGATCTCCTCGGCCGGCGGGGCGGAGAGCGAGACCCGGATGGTGTCGCCGATGCCCTCGGCCAGCAGCGCGCCGAAGGCGACCGCCGACTTGATGGTGCCCTGAAAGGCCGGGCCGGCCTCGGTCACGCCGAGGTGCAGCGGGTAGTCGCACGCGGCGGCGAGCTGGCGGTAGGCGTTGATCATCACGACCGGGTCGTTGTGCTTGACCGAGATCTTGATGTCGCGGAAGTCGTGCTCCTCGAACAGCGAGCACTCCCACAGCGCCGACTCGACCAGCGCCTCCGGGGTGGCCCGGCCGTACTTCTCCATCAGCCGCTTGTCCAGCGAGCCGGCGTTGACGCCGATCCGGATCGGGACGCCCGCGTCCTTGGCGGCCTTGGCGATCTCGCCGACCTTGTCGTCGAAGGCCTTGATGTTGCCCGGGTTCACGCGCACCGCCGCGCAGCCGGCGTCGATCGCCGCGAAGACGTACTTGGGCTGGAAGTGGATGTCCGCGATGACCGGGATCTGCGACTTCCTGGCGATGATCGGCAGCGCGTCGGCGTCGTCCTGCGAGGGCACGGCGACCCGGACGATCTGGCAGCCGGACGCGGTGAGCTGGGCGATCTGCTGGAGCGTGGCGTTGATGTCCGAGGTCACGGTGGTGGTCATCGACTGCACCGAGACCGGCGCGTCGCCGCCGACCGGCACGTTGCCGACCATGATCTGCCGGGAGTAACGGCGCTTGGCCAGCGGCTTGAGCGGCAGGGACGGAATACCGAGCGAGATCGCGGTCATGTGCGCAGGGTTCCCCGGGGTTGAGGTGTGGTCGACCGCCCGGCCGTGACACGGCCGAGGCCGGGCGCGCTGACGATCGCGCACCCGGCCTCCACGGTACGGCACCGTCATGGCGCCCAGCACACCCGTGGTACCCGAACGCCCTAACTGATCTTCACCGGGTTCACCAGGTCGGCGACCATCACCAGCAGGGTGAAGCCGATGAAGATGCTGGCCACCACGTACGCCACCGGCATCAGCTTGGCGACGTCGAAGGGGCCCGGGTCGGGCCGCCGGAACAGCTGTGCGAACCGGCGCCGGACCGCCTCCCAGGCCGCGCCGGCGATGTGCCCGCCGTCCAGCGGAAGCAGCGGCAGCATGTTGAAGAGGAAGAGCGACAGGTTGATGCCGGCCAGCAGGTTCACGTAGAACGCGATCCGCTGGGTGCCGGGGATGTCGAGCGAGAAGACCTCGCCGCTGACCCGGGCGGCGCCGACCATGCCGATCGGCGAGTCCGGATCGCGCGGGGCGTCGCCGACGACCGCGTTCCACAGCCCCGGGATCTTGCCCGGCAACGCGATCAGCGACTTCACCCCGTTCTCGGTCATGTCGTACATCCGGTCGACCGACTGCCCGAATCCCAGCCGGACCACACCACTCGCGGGAGTGAATCCGAGGAACCCGGCCTGGACGCTCTGGCCCTTGAGCGGGACACCGTTGCCGTCGTACTTCTGGACGTCGTTGACCGCGATGGTCGGGTTGAGGGTGAGCTGCTCCCCGGCCCGCTCGACCACGACCGGCACGCTCCGGCCGGCCGACTCGCGGATGTCCGCCTGGAGCTGGTCGTAGCTGTGGATCCGGTCGCCGTCGAAGGAGAGGATCCGGTCGCCCGCCCTGAGTCCGGCCTGGGCGGCCGGGGTCTGCGGGGCGCCCTCCGGGCAGGTGTCCCGGGGCTGGCCGACCTTGACCACGCACTTCTCGACCGAGCTGACCGTCGGCACGCTCATGTTGACGCCGAAGCCCATCATGACGGTCAGGAAGAGCCCGAACGCCAGGATCAGGTTCATGAACGGACCGGCGAACATGACGATCATGCGCTTCCAGGGCTTGCGGGTGTAGAAGAGCCGGCTCTCGTCACCCTCCTGGATCTCCTCGTAGGAGGCCTCGCGGGCGTCCTCGATCATGGTTCGCCAGGGCGAACTGCTGCGCTTGGTGATCCGGCCGTCCTCGCCCGGCGGGAACATCCCGATCATCCGGATGTACCCGCCGAACGGGATCGCCTTGATGCCGTACTCGGTCTCGCCCTTCCGGCGCGACCAGAGGGTCGGGCCGAAGCCGACCATGTACTGCGGCACCCGGATGCCGAACAGCTTGGCCGTGGAGAGGTGGCCGAGTTCGTGCCAGGCGATCGAGATGAGCAACCCGATGACGAAGACCAGGATGCCGACCACCGTCAAAACCGTTGCCACCGTTGGTCCTCCGTCATGCCGCTCCGCTCATCGTCTCGTCCTACCGCAATCGGGGCCATGGGCCGACCGTCAGCCGGCCGCCAGCTCGCGGGCCCGGGCGCGCGCCCAGTCCTCCGCGTGCAGGACGTCCTCCACCGTCAGGGAAGTTCCCGCCGCCGCGGCGCCGTCCCGCTGACCGTGCTCGGCCACGACCTTGGCAACAGTGTCCACGATTCCGGTGAAGGCGAGGCGGCCCTTCAGAAATGCCTCCACGCACTCCTCGTTCGCCGCGTTGAAGACCGCCGGGAAGGTGGTGCCCAGGGCGCCCACCTCGCGGGCCAGCTCGACCGCCGGGAAGGCCTCGTCGTCCAGCGGGAAGAACTCCCACGTGGCGGCCCTGGTCCAGTCGCAGGCGGGAGCGGCGTCCGGCACCCGGTCCGGCCAGCCCAGGCCCAGCGCGATCGGCATCCGCATGTCCGGCGGGCTCGCCTGGGCCAGGGTCGAACCGTCGGTGAACTCCACCATCGAGTGCACCACCGACTGCGGATGGACGACGACCTCGATCCGGTCGAACGGCACGTCGTACAGCAGGTGCGCCTCGATCACCTCCAGGCCCTTGTTCACCAGGGTGGCCGAGTTGATCGTGACGACCGGGCCCATCGACCAGGTCGGGTGCGCCAGCGCGTCCTGCGGGGTCACCCCGGCCAGCTGCTCCCGGGTGCGGTTGCGGAACGGGCCGCCGCTGGCGGTGACCACCAGCTTGCGCACCTCGGCCCGGGTGCCGCCGGCCAGCGCCTGGAACAGCGCGGCGTGCTCGGAGTCCACCGGCACGATCTGGCCCGGCTTCGCCACCGCCTTCACCAGCGGACCGCCGACGATCAGCGACTCCTTGTTGGCCAGCACCAGCACCCGGCCCGCCTCCAGCGCGGCCAGCGTCGGCCGCAGGCCGATCGAACCGGTGATGCCGTTCAGCACCGAGTGGCACTCCAGGGCGGCCAGCTCGGTCGCCGCGTCCGGACCCACCAGCACGGTCGGCAGCGGACCGCCCGCCGCCTTCGCGGCCAGCGCCTCGCGCAGCGCCGGCTCGGCCGCCGGATCGGCCACCGCCACGGTGTGCACGCCCAACCGCACCGCCTGCTCGGCGAGCAGCTCCACCCGGCCGCCCGCCGCCGACAGCGCGACCACCCGGAAGCGGTCCGGGTTGCGGAGCACCACGTCGATCGCCTGGGTGCCGATCGAACCGGTGGAACCCAGGATCACCAGCTCCCGGGGGCCGGAGGGGTCCGCCACGGTGGGCGTGAAGCGCAGCTGCGGGTGGGCGAGCGAAGTCATGCGCCCATTGTGTCCTGTCCGCGGCACCGCCCCGGACTTCCCCGGACCTCCCCGGGCCGCCCGGCCCGTCCCGGGCTACCGTCGGAACCATGCGTACCGTCATCGCCGGGGGCCACGGACAGATCGCACTCCGACTGGAACGGCTGCTCGCCGCCCGCGGCGAACGCCCGGCCGGCATCATCCGCCGCCCCGAACAGGCCCGGGACCTCGTCGACGCCGGCGCCGAACCACTGCTGCTCGACCTGGAGGCCGCCACCGCCACGCAGCTCGCCGGACTGCTGACCGGCGCCGACGCGGTCGTCTTCGCCGCCGGCGCCGGACCGGGCAGCGGCGCCGCCCGCAAGAACACCGTGGACCGGGACGCCGCCGTACTGCTCGCCGACGCCGCCGAACTCGCCGGGATCCGCCGGTACCTGATGGTCTCGGCGATGGCCGCCGACGCCGCGGCGCACCACCCCGCCGACAAGGTCTTCGAGACCTACCTGCGGGCCAAGGGCGCCGCCGACGACGCCGTCCGGGCCCGCACCGGCCTGGACTGGACCGTGCTGCGCCCCGGGCGGCTCACCGACGGCCCCGGCACCGGCCTGGTCCGGCTCGCCCCCTCGGTCGACCGCGGCGCGGTCGACCGGGCCGACGTCGCCGCCGTCCTGGCCGCCCTGCTGCACGAGCCCGGCACCGCCGGACTGACCCTGGAACTGGTCTCCGGGAACGTCGCCGTCGAGGAGGCCGTCGCCGCGGCCCCCGGGCACGACGGCTGAGCCCGCGCGGGGGCGCGAAACGCCGGGAGGGCCCGGTTCGGCGAACCGGGCCCTCCCACCGCAGCGCTACGGCACTGCCACGACGTCGCTCAGAGGTCGAGGCCGGTCAGGACCATGACCTTCTCGACGGTGTAGTCGTCCATCGCGTACTTGACGCCCTCACGGCCGACACCGGAGTCCTTGACGCCGCCGTACGGCATCTGGTCGGCGCGGTAGGACGGCGCGTCGCCGATGATCACACCGCCGACCTCCAGCTCCCGGTGGGCGCGGAAGGCGGTCTGCAGGTCGTGGGTGAACACACCCGCCTGGAGGCCGAACGCGGAGTCGTTGACCGCCGCGAAGGCCTCGTCCACGCCGTCCACCTTGTGCAGCGACAGCACCGGGCCGAACACCTCGGCCTTGGCCAGGATGGCGTCCCCGGGCAGGTCGGCCAGCACGGTCGGGGCGTAGGTCGCACCCTCGCGGGAGCCGCCGGTGAGCACCTTGGCGCCCTTGGCGACCGCGTCCTCGACCCAGGACTCGACGCGCTTCGCGGCGTTCTCGTCGATCAGCGGGCCGACGTCGGTCGCGTCGTCGCCCGGGTCACCGGTGACCTGCGCCTTGACCTTCGCGACGACCTTCTCCACCAGCGCGTCGTACACCGAGGCGTCGGCGATCACCCGCTGCACCGAGATGCACGACTGGCCGCCCTGGTAGTTCGCGAACATCGCGATCCGGGTGGCCGCCCAGTCCAGGTCGGCCTCCGAGGACCAGTCGGCGAGCACCACGGCCGCGGCGTTGCCGCCGAGCTCCAGGGTGCAGTGCTTGCGCGGCACCGAGTCCATGATCTGGTAGCCGACCTTGTCCGAACCGGTGAAGGAGATCACCGGCAGGCGCTCGTCCTGCACCAGGGCCGGCATCCGGTCGTTCGGCACGGTCAGGATCGACCAGGAGCCGACCGGCAGGTCGGTCTCGGCCAGGATCTCGCCCAGCACCATCGCCGACAGCGGGGTCGACGGAGCCGGCTTCAGGATGATCGGCGCACCGACCGCGATCGCCGGGGCGACCTTGTGGGCGACCAGGTTCAGCGGGAAGTTGAACGGGGCGATCCCGAGCACCACACCGCGCGGGAAACGGCGCACCACCGCGAAACGGCCCACGCCGCCCGGGTCGGTGTCCAGGCGCATGGTCTCGCCGTTGGTGCGACGCGCCTCCTCGGCGGCCCAGCGGAAGACCGACACCGCACGGCCGATCTCACCGCGGGCCCACTTGATCGGCTTGCCGTTCTCGGCGCTGACCAGCTGGGCGAGCTCCTCGGTGCGCTCGGTCAGCCGCTTGGCCACGTGGTCCAGGGCGGCGGCACGCTGGTGCGCCGGAGTGGCGGCGAACACCGGCAGCGCGGCGACGGCGGCGTCCAGCGCCTCCTCGACCTGGGCCTCGGTCGGGATGCTCACCTTGCCGACCAGACGGCCGTCCCAGCTGTTGTGCACCTCGAAGTCGGCGTCACCGCTCGCCCGGCGGCCGGCGAGCCAGAAATCGTACGTGGTGGTCACCGTGGTACCGGCCCTCTCCTCGTCTGTCCTACGGCCCACGGACGTGGGACCCGGATTTGAGGGTAGGCGGGGCGGCGCGCCGACCGGATTGGCCGACTAGGAGCGTTCGCCCCCGGGGCCACTCCACCACGTCCTACCGGGGCGCGGTCCGCGTCCCGCCGGAGCCTCGTCCGCCGCCCGCCGCCCGCCGCCCGCCGCCCGCCGCCCGCCGCGTGAACCGCCCGTGCCACCCCGTACGTCACTCCTCGCCGGAACGCAGCGCCAGCCACAGCTCCATCCGCACGTCCGTGTCGTCCAGCGAACGGCCCAGCAACTCCTCGACCCGGCGCATCCGGTAGCGCAACGTGTGCCGGTGCACCCCCAGGTCCGCCGCCGCCGCGTCCCACTGGCCGTGCCGGGACAACCACGCCCGCAACGACGCCACCAGATCCCCGCGGGCCGTCCGGTCGTGCTCCCGCAACGGCCGCAGCAACCCCTCCGCGAAGGCCGTCACCGCGTCCTCGCCCAACAGCGGCAGCAGCGACCCCGCGCCGACCTCCTCGTGGTCCACCGACCGGCGGCCGCCGCGCAACGCCACCGCCAACGCCCGCTCGGCCTGCGCGTGCGCCGTCCCGGCCTCCTCCAGCGCGGCCGGCGCCGAGACACCCAACGACAGGCCCTCGTGCTCCTCCACCGTGCCCAGACAAGCCCGGTGCACCGCGCCGTTGTCCAACGCCAGCACCATCAGCCGCTGCCCGTGCGCACCGTCCTCCCGCGCCACCAACAGCTTCTCCCCCACCCGGGCGCCCGCCTGCTCGGCCCGGTCGCCCAGCTCCCCGAGCGCCTCCGCGGCATCCGCGTTCGCCGGCCCCGCCCCGGCCACCAGAACCCGTATCGTCCCCTCCGGCAGCCCCCCGAACAGCCCCACCGCCACCTGGCGGGCCGTCGCCACCTCACCGGCCAGCACCATCCGCAACAGCGCCGCGCCCATCCGCTCCTCGGCCTGCCGCAGCTCCCGCGACCGCTCCAGGGTGAGGGTCAGCAGCGCCACCGCCGCGTTCAGCACATACCGCTCGGTCGGCGTGATCCGGTCCTCGGTCCCGACCGCCAGGAAGCCCCGGGCCCGCCGGTCCGCCCCCAGCGACTGGACCACCACGTAGTCCTCGTCCGCCGTGTCTATCCCCGGCGCGCGCCCCTGCAACGCCGCACTCGACGGCGCCGGCCGCCGACGCAGCCGGTCCACCTCCGCCGCCAGCCGCCCCGCCCGGCGAGCCGCCCAGTCCGGCGCCACCACCGACAGCGCGCCCGACCCGTCGTACAGCGCCGCCCAACCCCCCAGCCGGGCCGCCAGCCGACGCACCACCGCCGTCGTGCCGTCCTTGCCGAGCGCCGCCCGGGTCAGCTCCTCCTGCGCCTCGAAGCTGGTCGTCACCGCCTCGTACTGCTCCGCGGCCAGCGCCGCCGACACCACCTTGCTGATCGCGATGAACGGCGTCGGCTCCGGCACCCGCAACAGCGGCAGCCCGCGCTGCGCCGCCGCGTCCACCAGCGGCTGCGGCACCTCGGTGTGCGACAACCCCACCCCCAGCCCCAGCCCGACCACCCCCGCGTCGGCCAACCGGTGCACGTACGCCTGCAACTGCGCCGCCGTACGGCCCAGCTTGATACCGGTGGTGAGCAGCAGCTCGCCACCCTCCAGGAACGGCGTCGGGTCGTCCAGCTCACTGGTGTGCACCCAGCGGACCGGACGTTCCAGGTGATCCGCACCGGCGAGGACCGTCAGATGGAGCGACGTGTTACGGACGACGGAGGCGAGTGTGGGGGGCATGGCACCTTCGAAGGATCGACCTGACCGCGCCGTTGCGGCCGGGCGAGGAGAGGGACGTGGGACTGGTGAGGGTCTCTCCCCTTCATTATGGACGCCCCGGACAACCCGCACTGCCGAATCCACCTCGAAGGCGACTTCCCCGGCAGCCCGCCGTCAACCCCGGAGATCCACCAGCAACGGCGGCACCTGCTCCCCCGACACCGCCGTCAACGACACCACCGCATGCCCCGCCGGCAGCGCGTGCGCCAGATCCGACGGCGACCACCGCAGCCGCTCCACGTCCCGCGTCGTCACCGACTCCGTCTGCGCCGTCGTCCCCGACAACGCCTTCCGCCCGACCCGCCCGGCCCGCCGTATCACCCCACCGGAGGTGTCGGGGGTGTGGGTGAC
>NZ_JBIVVI010000143.1:0-11193 GCF_044757675.1 Kitasatospora sp. NPDC091257 | reverse complement strand
CGGCATACCCGTTCACTCCGCGTGACTGGTGTACTGAGGTGTGCTCTTCCGATCGGGAGGCTGGTGCCGTGTGGGGATCGGGGTGGGAGTGGGCGGCCGTCGCGACGGCCGGAGCGGCGGCCGCGGCGGCCTGCTGGCTGGCCGTGGCGCTCGCCCGGGCGCGGCGGCTGCACCGGGCGGCCGTCGGCGAGCGCGGCTGGCTGCTGGAACGGGAGCGGGAGAGTGCCGCCCGGACCGCCGTGGACGCCGAACGGGCGCGGATCGCCGCCGAGTTGCACGACATCGTGAGCCACAACGTGAGCCTGATGGTGGTGCAGGCCGGGGCTGCGCGCGAGGTGCTGACCACCATGCCGGAGGAGGCCGCTGCGGCGATGGCCGCGGTCGAGGCGGCCGGGCGGGACGCGATGACCGAACTGCGGCACCTGCTCGGCCTGCTCGCCCCCGCCGCGGACGGCGGCGAGGAGCCGGCCGCGGACGGCTTCGCGCCGCAGCCCAGCCTGAGCCGGCTGAGCCCGCTGATCGACCGGTTCGCCTTCGCCGGGCTGCCGGTCGAGGTGCGGATCTCCGGCGAGCCGCGGCCGCTGCCCGGCGGCATCGACGTGACGGCGTACCGGATCGTCCAGGAGGCACTGACCAATGCGCTCAAGCACGGGGACGGGGTGACGGCGGAGGTGACGGTGCGCTACGCGGACCACTACCTGCGGGTGGAGGTGCTCAACAGCGGCCCGAGCGTGCTCTCCGGGGCACCCGCCGCGCCGGCCGGGCCGGGGCCGGACGGCGCCGGGCGCGGGCTGCTCGGCCTGCGCGAGCGGGTCGCGGTGTACGGCGGCGACCTGGACGCCCGGCGCCGGATCGGCGGCGGCTTCCGGGTCCGCGCCCGGATCCCGCTGGACCGGCCGTGACGGGGGGCCGCACGGACCCGGAGCAGCCGCCGGAGCGCCGTCCGCGGGTGGTGATCGCCGACGACCAGGAGCTGGTCCGCACCGGCTTCCGGATGATCCTCACCGCGCGCGGCATCGACGTGGTCGCCGAGGCCTCCGACGGCGACGAGGCGGTGGCCGCCGCCGTGCTGCACCGCCCGGACGTCGCGCTGCTGGACATCCGGATGCCCGGCACGGACGGCCTGGAGGCCGCCCGGCGCATCCTGGCCCGGGTGCCCGGCTGCCGGGTGATCATGCTGACCACCTTCGACCTGGACCACTACGTCTACGCCGCGCTGTCCGCCGGGGCCAGCGGCTTCCTGCTCAAGGACGTCACCTCGGCCCACCTCGCCGCCGCCGTACGGCTGGTGGACACCGGGGACGCGCTGCTCGCCCCCTCGATCACCCGGCGCCTGGTCGAGCGCTTCGCGGCCGGCGCGCCGCGCCCGGCCCCGGGCTCCGAGGGCCCGGCGCTGCACCGCGACCTCGCCCCGCTGACCCCGCGCGAGGCGGAGGTGCTCACGCTGCTCGGGCGCGGGCTGTCCAACACGGAACTGGCGCGCGAACTGACGCTCAGCGAGTCGACGGTGAAGACCCATGTGGCCAGGATCTTCGCCAAGCTGAACCTGCGCGACCGGGCGCAGGCGGTGGTGCTCGCCTACGAGACCGGGCTGGTCGCGCCGGGTGGCGGCTGACCGTCAACTCGCCGCCCATCCGCGCCGATTCGCGTGACTATCATCCGAATCTCACTCGTTGGAGTTAACTCTTCACCGAATTCCCCTTTTTGCCAATTCATGGGGCACCATCTGCATGTCCACGCCCGAGCCGGACCGACACACCTCGGGCGCCACCCCCCGGCACGACGACAACACTTGGACCGGCCCGTGACCACCAACCCCCCCGTGTGGGACTGCCCCTTCCACCACACCGACGGCCTGGAGTTCGACCCCCTCCTGAAGCGACTGCTCACCGAGGACCCGGTCGCCAGGATCCGGCTGCCGCACGGCGAGGGCGAGGCCTGGCTGGCCACCCGCTACGAGGACGTCAGGGTCGTCACCACCGACCGCCGGTTCAGCCGCGCCGCGGGCATCGGCCGCGACCTGCCCCGGATGACGCCCGCCCCGATCGCCCAGGCCGAGGCGATCAACCTGATGGACCCGCCCGCCCACAACCGGCTGCGCCGGCTGGTCGCCCAGGGCTTCACCACCCGCCAGGTCGAGCGGATGCGCCCGGCCACCCAGCGGACCGTCGACGGCTACCTCGACGAGATGACCGAGCACGGCGCCCCCGCCGACCTGATGCGCTTCCTCGCCGACCGTCTCCCGCTCGCCACCATCTGCGAGCTGCTGGACGTCCCCGCGGCCGACCGCGCCGAACTGCGCGGCCACGCCGTGGCGATGATGCGGATGGGCCCGGGCAGCCGGGACGGCCAGGAGGCCGCCAAGACCGCCCTGCGCGGCTACTTCGCCGAGCTGACCGCCGAACGCCGGGCCCACCCCGGCGAGGACCTGATCAGCGCCCTCGCCACCGCCCGCGACGGCGACGAACTGCTGGACCCGGACGAGCTGACCGTCATGGCGATGGTCCTGCTGGTCACCGGCCACGACACCAGCACCTACCAGCTCGGCAACCTCACCTACACCCTGCTCACCCACCCCGAGCAGCTCGCCGAGCTGCGCGCCCGGCCGGAGACGCTGCCGCGCGCCCTGGAGGAACTGCTGCGCTTCGTCCCGTTCCGCCAGGGCGTCGGCATCGCCCGGGTCGCCACCGAGGACGTCGAGCTGGGCGGCGTGCCGATCCGGGCCGGCGAGGCCGTGCACGTCTCCTACCTCACCGCCAACCGGGACCCGGCGGCCTACGAGCGCCCCGACGAGCTGGACCTCGACCGCGACGCCGGGCCCGTCAACATGACCTTCGGGCACGGCCAGCACCGCTGCCCCGGCTCACACCTGGCCCTGATGGAACTGCAGGTCGCCATCGGCACCCTGCTGCGGCGCTTCCCCGGTCTGCGGCTGGCCGTCGACCCCGCCGAACTCGACTGGAACTCCGGCTCGATCTGGCGCTTCCCGCGCACCCTGCCGGTGGCCTGGTAGCCGACTCCCCCACCTGCCGCCGCCCGCCCGCCGCCGCCCGTCACCCGCGGCCGCGCGGCGCCCGTACCGCTCCACGCATCCACCGGCCTGCCACCAGGCCCCCAGGGGAGACCCACCCATGGCAACTCTCTGCCGCCCGGCGATCGGCGTGCCCGAGCACGTCATCACGCTCGACGAGACCCTCGACCTGGCCCGCACCCTGCACGCCGGCCACCCCCAGCTCGGCCTGGCGCTGCGGCTGATCGAGAACACCGGGGTGCGCACCCGGCACCTGGTCCAGCCGATCGAGCGGACCCTCACCCACCCGGGCTTCACCGTCCGCAACGAGGTGTACGAGCGCGAGGCCAAGCGACGCGTCCCCGAAGTGGTCGAACGCGCCCTCGCCCACGGCGAGTTGACCGCCCGGGACATCGACCTGATCGTCTACGTGTCCTGCACCGGCTTCATGATGCCGTCGATGACCGCCTGGCTGATCAACACCATGGGCTTCCGCGCCGACACCCGCCAGGTGCCGATCGCCCAGCTCGGCTGCGCGGCCGGCGGCGCCGCCGTCAACCGGGCGCACGACTTCTGCCGCGCCTACCCGGGCGCCAACGTGCTGATCGTCGCCTGCGAGTTCTGCTCGCTCTGCTACCAGCCGACCGACCTCGGCGTCGGCTCGCTGCTCTCCAACGGCCTGTTCGGGGACGCCGTCGCCGCCGTGGTGATGCGCGACAACGGCGGGTACGGCGTACAGGTCGAGCGCAACGGCTCGCACCTCGTCCCGCACACCGAGGACTGGATCTCGTACGGGGTCAAGGACACCGGCTTCCACTTCCAGCTGGACAAGCGGGTGCCCGGCACCATGGAGATGCTCGCGCCCGCGCTGCGCGCCCTGGCCGGGGAGCACGGCTGGGACGTCTCCGGGCTCGGCTTCTACATCGTGCACGCGGGCGGCCCGCGCATCCTCGACGACCTGTGCCGCTACCTCAACCTGGAGCCGGCCACCTTCCGCTACAGCCGGGCGACGCTCACCGAGCGCGGCAACATCGCCAGCGCCGTGGTCTTCGACGCCCTGGCCCGGCTGTTCGCCGACGGCGGCGCGCCCGAGGGCACCACCGGACTGATCGCGGGCTTCGGACCGGGCATCACCGCCGAGATCTCACTGGGCAGTTGGGTCGGCGCACCGGCCGAGGCGCCACGCCCTCGCCGCCCGCGAGCCATCTCCACCTCCGACATTGCCCTCGTCCATCCGACCGCCCCCCGCCGTTTCCCGGCCGGCACTACCATCGCCGAATGACTGACACCACGGACCGCGCCGACACCTCCGCCAGAGCCGCCGAACTCGCCGCGAGGTTCCCGGCGTTGCACGCACCGCAGTACTGGAGCTGGGGGCGGTTCGACGCGCAGTTCTCCACCGAGCTGCCGCCGGACGCGCTGGTCACCAACATCCACCTGGTCGGCTTCGCGGACGGTCGGGTGGTGCTCTGCCGGGACGACCGGGACCACTGGTTCCTGCCCGGCGGCACCCGGGAGCGGGACGAGAGCATCGCCTCCTGCCTCGCCCGCGAGCTGGGCGAGGAGGCGGGCGCCCGGCTGCTCGGCGAGCCGCACTGGCTGGGCGCGCACCGCTGCCGCACCGAGGACCCGACGCCCTACCGGCCGTGGCAGCCGCACCCGGAGAAGGCCTGGCTGTGGGGCTGGGGCGAGGTGACGCTGGACTCCGCGCCGACCAACCCGACGGACGGCGAGCAGGTGGTCGAGGTCCGCGCGGTGCCGCCCGCGGAGGCCCAGCGGCTGCTGCTGACCGGGCACGACGCCTGGTGGGGCGAGCTGGTCGCGCTGGCGGTGGAACTGCGCCGGCAGGCCGGCCTGGGCTGAGAGCCCGGCCCGACGGCCGTTCCCGCGGCTGTGGAAGGTCACTTGAATGGCGGAACATCAAGTGAAGATGTCCGTTTTGTGATGGTATTACTCAGCCATGGACACCACTTCACTGGCCGTGGACTACCCGGTGCTCAGCATCTTCTGGACGATGCTGGAGTTCTTCCTCTGGGTCCTCTGGTTCTTCCTGCTTTTCAAGATCATCACGGACATCTTCCGCAGCCACGACCTCAGCGGCTGGGGCAAGGCCGGCTGGCTGGTCCTGGTGATCATCCTGCCCCTGATCGGCGTCCTGGTGTACCTGATCGCCCGCGGGCAATCGATGACCAAACGCGACCTCCAACAGGCCCAGGAGAACCAGGCCGCCTTCAAGGCCTACGTCCGGGACGCGGCAACGTCCGGGCCCGAGGCCGCCGGCCGCAGTCACGCCGACGAACTGGCGAAACTGGCGGACCTGAAGGAGAAGGGCGCCATCTCCGAGGAGGAGTACCAGAAGGCCAAGGAGAAGGTCCTGGCCTGAACGTCCGGACGGTCACGACGATCCGGACGGTCGCACGGCCGGGGCCGGTCGACGCGGTGGTACGCGTCGACCGGCCCCGGCCGTGATCCGTCCGTCCCGGCTCAGCGCCGCCCGGAGCGCCGGTCGCCCGAGCCGCCGTCGCCACCGCCGGTCAGGCCCGCGCGGCGCAGCGCGTCCGCCATGGCACTGTTGGCGGGCGCACCGCCGCCGGAGCCGCCCCGGTCACCGCTCCCGCGCCGGTCCTGGCCGCCACGGCCGCCCTGACCGCCCTGGTTGCCCTGACCGCCGCCGCGGCGCTCCTGGCGCGGCGGGCGGCCCTGGCGGTCGCCCCGGTCGCCCCGGTCGCCGCCGCGCTCGCGCCCGACCTCGTCGTCCAGCCGCAGGGTCAGCCCGATCCGCTTGCGCGGCACGTCCACCGTGAGCACCCGGACCTTGACGATGTCGCCGGGCTTGACCACCTCGCGCGGGTCCTTGACGAAGTTCTTCGACAGCGCCGAGACGTGCACCAGCCCGTCCTGGTGGACGCCCACGTCCACGAAGGCGCCGAAGGCGGCCACATTGGTGACCACGCCCTCCAGCACCATGCCGACCTCCAGGTCGCCGATCTTGTCGACGCCCTCCTTGAAGGTCGCGGTGCGGAAGGCCGGGCGCGGGTCGCGGCCCGGCTTGTCCAGCTCGCCGAGGATGTCGGTGACGGTCGGGACGCCGAAGGTGTCGTCGGCGAAGTCCGCCGGACGCAGCGCCCGCAGCCGCTCGCCGTTACCGATCAGCTCGCGCAGCTCCCCTCCGGTGGCGGCCAGGATCCGGCGCACCACCGGGTAGGCCTCGGGGTGCACGCTGGAGGCGTCCAGCGGGTCCGCGCCCCCGGGGATGCGCAGGAAGCCCGCGCACTGCTCGAAGGCCTTGGGGCCGAGCCGGGAGACGTCCTTGAGCTGCTTGCGGGTACGGAACGGGCCGTTGGCGTCGCGGTGCGCCACGATGTTGTCGGCCAGCGTGCCGGTGATCCCGGAGACCCGGGTGAGCAGCGGGGCCGAGGCGGTGTTGACGTCCACGCCGACGGCGTTGACGCAGTCCTCGACCACGGCGTCCAGCGAGCGGGAGAGCTTCACCTCGCTCAGGTCGTGCTGGTACTGGCCGACGCCGATCGACTTGGGGTCGATCTTGACCAGCTCGGCCAGCGGGTCCTGGAGCCGGCGGGCGATCGAGACCGCGCCGCGGATCGACACGTCCAGCTCCGGCAGCTCCTGCGAGGCGAACGCGGAGGCCGAGTACACCGAGGCGCCGGCCTCGCTGACCATCGCCTTGGTGAGATTCAGCTCGGGGTGGCGCCCCAGCAGGTCCTCGGCGAGCTTGTCGGTCTCCCGGGAGGCGGTGCCGTTGCCGATCGCGACCAGGTCGACGCCGTGCTTCGCCGCCAGCGCGGCCAGGGTGGCCAGGGCCGCGTCCCACTTGTTGGCGGGCTGGTGCGGGTAGATCGTGTCGTACGCGACGACCTTGCCGGTGGCGTCCACCACGGCGACCTTCACGCCGGTGCGGAAGCCCGGGTCCAGGCCCATGGTGGCACGGGTGCCGGCCGGGGCGGCGAGCAGCAGGTCGCGCAGGTTGGCGGCGAAGACCCGCACCGCCTCCTCCTCGGCCTCGGCGCGCAGCCGGGCGCGCAGGTCGATGCCGAGCCGGACCAGGATGCGGGTGCGCCAGGCCCAGCGGACGGTGTCGCCGAGCCACTTGTCGGCCGGGCGGCCGCGGTCCGCGATGCCGAAGCGGGCGGAGATGCGCTGCTCGTAGTCGTTCTCGCCGGGCAGGTCGCCCTCGGACTCGCCGTCGTACGGGGAGAGGTCGAGGTCGAGCACCTCCTCCTTCTCGCCGCGCAGCATCGCCAGGATGCGGTGCGAGGGGAGCCTGGTGTACGGCTCGGCGAAGTCGAAGTAGTCGGCGAACTTGGCGCCGTCGCCCTCCTTGCCGTCGCGGACCCGGGCGACCAGCCGGCCGCGGGTCCACATCCGCTCGCGCAGCGAGCCGACCAGGTCGGCGTCCTCGCCGAAGCGCTCGACCAGGATCGCCCGGGCGCCCTCCAGCGCGGCGGGGCCGTCCGCGACCGACTCGTTCAGGTACCGCGCGGCCAGCGCGGCCGGGTCCTGGCCCGGGTCGGCCAGCAGGGTGTCGGCGAGCGGCTCCAGGCCGGCCTCGCGGGCGATCTGCGCCTTGGTACGCCGCTTCGGCTTGAACGGCAGGTAGATGTCCTCCAGCCGGGCCTTGGAGTCGGCGGCGAGCACCCGGGCCCGCAGCGCGTCGTCCAGCTTGCCCTGGGCCTCGATCGACTCCAGGACGGCCGCCCGGCGGTCCTCCAGTTCGCGCAGGTAGCGCAGCCGCTCCTCCAGGGCGCGCAGCTGGGCGTCGTCGAGGGAACCGGTGACCTCCTTGCGGTAGCGGGCCACGAAGGGGACGGTCGCGCCGCCGTCGAGCAGGTCGACGGCAGCCTTCACCTGCCCCTCGCGGACACCCAGCTCCTCGGCGATCTTCCGCTCGATCGCCTGCTGGGCCTGCCGGGCCACCTGTTCGACTGCCGTGGTCACGAAGCCGGTCACCTTCTCCATCAGTGCTTGCGCCGTACGCCCTGCATTCTGGCAGGTGCCGACGACGACGCCCGGCCGCACCCGGGACGGCCGGGCGTGGCGCGCCGTCCGGCGCCGTGCCGGGCGGCTCCACCGAGGCTTGAGCGGCGCCCAGTTGCCGCTTCCTAGGCTGGCGGACATGGACACTCTGGATGCCGCCGCCGAGTTGGAGCGGCTCGCCGCCGCCAAGTACCTGCTGTTCACCACGTACCGGAGGAACGGCACTCCGGTCGCCACCCCGGTGTGGGTCGCGCGCGACGGTGACGCGCTGGTCTTCACCACCGTCACGAAGACGGGCAAGGTCAAGCGCCTGCGCAACCGTTCGGACGTGCTGGTCGGGCCGAGCGACATCCGCGGGAACCTGCTCGGCGCCCAGGTGCCGGCCGCCGCGGTGCTGGACCCGGACCGGGCGCCCGCCTACCGGAAGCTACTGCGGCGCAAGTACGGGCTGCTGTGCGCGGTGGCGCTGACCGCCAACGTGCTGCGCTTCGGCAAGGGTGGCACCATCGGGGTGCGGGTCACCTTCGACTGAACGTCCGCTGATCGCTTTCGAATGGCCTTCGGAATGTGCGCAGTTCGGGAATCGGGCTGAACGGTAACGACCAGCGCTGTACGCTGCCGGGCATGTGCGCTGCCACCCGGATGCACCCCGACGGGCCGGTGGTCGACGCGACCCTGGTCCGTCGGCTGATCTCCGTCCAGTTCCCGCAGTGGGAGCGCCTTCCGATCACCCCGGTCCCCGCCCCCGGGGCGGACAACGCGATGTTCCGCCTCGGGCCCGAACTCGCCGTCCGGCTGCCCCGGGTGGAGTGGGCCGCCGGGGGCCTGCGGCGGGAGCAGCAGTGGCTGTCCCGGCTGGCGCCGCGGCTGCCGCTGCCCGTCCCGGCACCGCTCGCGGTCGGCCGGCCCGCCGCCGGCTACCCGTGGGAGTGGTCGGTGCTGCACTGGCTGGACGGCGCCAACCCGGCCGTCAACGCGCTGGCCGCGCCCCAGGCCCTGGCCCGCGACCTGGCCGGCTTCGTCAACGCGCTGCGCGCCGTCGACCCGGCCGGCGCCCCGCCCTCCCAGCGCAGCGCCCCGCTCGCCTCCCGGGACGGTGCCACCCGCGCGGCCATCGCCCAGCTCTCCGGCTCGATCGACACGGGCGCCGCAACCACCCTGTGGGACAAGGCGCTTCGGCTGCCCGAGTACGCCGGCCCGCCGGTCTGGATGCACGGCGACCTCACCCCGGGCAATCTGCTGCTCGCCCCCACCGGGCGGCTCTCCGCCGTCATCGACTTCGCCCTGATGGGCGTCGGCGACCCGACCGCCGACCTGATCGTCGCCTGGAACCTGCTGCCCGCCGCCGCCCGGCCGGCCTTCCGCGCCGCCCTGCGCGCGGACGAGGCGATGTGGGCCCGCGGCCGCGCCTGGGCCTTCTCCATCGCCCTGGTGACGATCCCGTACTACCGCCACACCGACCAGGCGCTGACCGCCAACGCCCGCCACGTCGTCCGCGAGGTGCTCGCCGACCGCAGCGCCTAGGCTCCGTCCGCCGTGCACGGTGGCGGCACTCCCGGGCCGGGACACGCCCGCCGGAGGACCGGGTCCAAAACCTGTCCCGGTCAATCCCCGCTGCTAGCCTGAGGCGCATGACGGGACTGCGGGAGCTGAAGAAGGAGCGGACCCGGCGGGCCATCTCCGAGGCGGCCATCGCGCTGTTCCTGGAGCACGGCTTCGACCGGGTGTCGGTGGCCGACGTCGCGGCCGCCGCCGAGGTCTCCAAACCGACGCTGTTCTCCTACTTCCCCACCAAGGAGGACCTGGTCGTCCACCGCTTCGCCGACCACCAGGAACAGGCCGCCGAGGTGGTCCGCGCCCGGCCGCCCGGCGAACCGGTGCTCGACGCGCTGCTGCGGGACTTCCTGGCCGGGCTCACCCGGCGCGACCCGGTCACCGGCCTCAACGACCACCCCGCGGTGCTCGCCTTCACCGGCCTGGTCCACGGCACCCCCAGCCTGGCCGCCCGGGTCGGCGAGTACGTGGCCCGCGCCGAGCGGTCGCTGGCCGAGGCGCTGCGCGCGAGCCCCGGCCTGCCCGGGCCGCAGGAGCTCACCGCCACCCTGCTCGCCGCCCAGGTCACCGCCACCCAGCGGGTCCTCGCCCTGCACAACTGGCGCCGCATCCGGGACGGCCGCACCGCCGACGAGCTGTACGCCGAGGCCGTCGGGGACGCCACCGGCGCCTTCGACCTGCTCGCCCACGGCTACGGCCCACCCCGCGGCGAGCGGCCCGCCGCTGACTAGAGTGCGCGCATGACGACGCGTCACCACTCCTTCGATGCCCTGCACAACTTCCGCGACCTGGGCGGCTGTGCGGCCGCCGGCGGACGCTCCGTCCGGTGGGGGCTGCTGTACCGCTCCGACTCGCTCGGCAAGCTCGACTCCCCCGCGGACCTCGACCGGCTGCACGCCCTCGGCGTGCGGACCGTGATCGACCTGCGCTACCCCTGGGAGATCGCCGCCAAGGGCCGGGTGCCCGCGTTCGAGGGCCTGGAGTACCACAACCTCTCGATCGAGCACCGCCCGTACGACCAGGCCGAGATCGACCCGGAGCTCGACCCGTGGCGCTACCTCGCCGACCGCTTCGCCGAGGTCGCCGAGGACGGGGTGAAGGAGATCCGCCAGACCCTGGACGTGATCACGGCCGCCGACGCCCCGGTGGTCTTCCACTGCGCCTCCGGCAAGGACCGCACCGGGCTGATCGCCGCCCTGCTGCTCACCCTGCTCGGCGTCGGCGAGGACGACATCGCCGCCGACTTCGCCCTCACCGAGCTCGCCACCCCGCACTTCGTCGCCGACTGGCACGCCGCCCACCCCGGCCGCACCCTGCGCTGGCCCGCCTTCGGGCGCGCCCCGGAGGCCGTCATCCGGCTCACCCTCGCCGACCTCGCCGACCGCTACGGCTCGGTCGAGGCCTACCTCACCGGCACCCTCGGCATCGACCGGGAGCAGACCGCCGCCCTGCGCGCCCGCCTGCTGACCGGCTGAGCCCCGCCTCCCCGCGCGGGAAGTCGGTCGGCCCGACGTCCGGCGCGGCAGCGGCCCGCCGGGGCTTCCGGAGGTGTCAGAGCCGCCCTAGCGTCGGCGTCCGCCCCGGGCGGGGCGGCTGCCGCCCTTGCCGGAGCGGGGCCCGGCCCCTCCTCCGGC
>NZ_JBIVVI010000142.1:0-11206 GCF_044757675.1 Kitasatospora sp. NPDC091257 | reverse complement strand
CCGACGGCCTGCACCAGCAGGTCGTAGCCGGGCAGTTCGGCGCCCTTGCCGGGGCCGAAGCCGGTGATCGAGCAGTAGACGAGCCGCGGGTTGAGACTCCGACGACCGCGGCGGGCGGCCCCGACATGGCGGGGAGCCGTCCACCGGCTGCGGATGCAAGGACCAGTCGGACCGGCGCCCGGGATACCGGAGCCCGGCCCCGGCCCGGTCGAGGACGCGACCAGGAGATGGATGGGACCGCGGAGTGCGGGGCAACGACCGCTACGAGGCTGACGATCACCTCTCCCAGTTCGAGGCCGAGATGGGTCGGACTCGGAAGGAGCGGGACAAGGCAGTCGAGCATGCCGAGGACCTCGCCTACCAGGTGGAGGTACTGCGGGCGAAACTGCACGAGTCCCGCCGCATGCTCGCCCAGCCGCGCGCCTTCGACGCCGTCTCCGGCCAGGCCGAGCAGATGCTCCGCACCGCCGAGATGCAGGCCCAGCAGCTGCGCGCCGACGCCGAGCGCCAACTGCGCGACTCCCAGGCCGCCACCCAGCGGATCATGGCCGAGGCCGCCGAGCGCACCGCCCGGCTGGAGGCCGACCTGGCCGCTCGCCGCCGCCAGCTGGAGGACGAGCTCACCGAACTGCGCCGCTCCGCCGAGCAGCACGTCAACGGCTGGGCCGAGCAGACCCGGGCCGGCTCCGAGCAGGAGGCCCAGCGGCTGCTCCAGGAGGCCCGCGCCGAGGCCGAGCGGATGGTCGCCGCCGCCCGTGCGGAGGCCGTCGCCCTCTCCGATCACGCCCGCGCCCGGACCGCCGCCGACGTGGACGCCGCCCGCGGTGAGGCCCAGGCCGCCGCCGAGGCCGCCCTGCAGCGGGCCCAGAACGACGCCGAGCGCCTGCTGCGCGCCGCCTCCGAGCAGGCCCAGCAGGCCGGCGCCCAGGCCGCCGCCGACGTGGACGCCGCCCGGGGCGAGGCCCAGCAGCAGCTGGCCGCCGCACACGCCGCCGCCGAGGGCCAGCTGGCCGGTGCCCAGGCCGAGATCGGCCGGCTCAAGGCGCAGGCCGCCGCCGAGCAGGCCCGGGCCGAGCAGCAGCTCGCCGCGGCCAAGGCCGAGATAGAGCGGCTGCGCGCCGAGGTGATCGCCGAGGCGGAGCGCACCCGTTACGAGGTCACCGAGCTGCGCGCCCAGGCCGAGCAGGCCGCCGAACAGCTCCAGGCCGACGCCGAGGCCGCCGCCGAACGCAGGGTCGCCGACGGCGAGGCCGCGAACGAGCAGCGCTCGCAGACCGCCCGGGCCGAGGTGGCCCGGATGGTCGCCCAGGCCACCAAGGAGGCTTCGGCGATCCGCGCCGAGGCCGAGGCCGTCCGCGCCGAGGCCGCCACCAAGCAGGCCGAGGCCGACGCCGCCAAGGCCGCCGCGGCGGAGGAGAGCGAGCGGCTGCGGGCCACCGCCGAGTCGGTGGCCACCGAGCTGAAGACCGAGGCCGAGGCGGCGATCGCCGAACTGCGGGCCCAGGCCGAACGGGACGTCGCCGAGCTGCGGGCCCAGGCCGAGGCCGACGCCCAGCGGCTGCGCGGCGAGGCCGAGGAGGCGGGCCGGGCGGCCGGCGCCAAGGACGCCACCGTCCACCTCGCCAAGGCCGCCAAGACCGCCGAGGAGGTGCTCGGCCGGGCCGACCAGGACGCCGAGAACGTCCGCGGCGAGGCCGCCGCCGAGGCCGAGCGGATCCGCGCGGAGGCCGCCGCCGAGGCGCAGCGGCTGCGCGAGCAGGCCCAGGCCGCCGTCGAGCAGGCCCAGAACGCCGCTCTGGACGACGCCGCCGCGATCCGCGAGCGGATCGAGCAGATGCAGGACGAGGCGGCCCGGCTGCGGGCCGAGGCCGAGGAACTGCGCGCCCAGGCCGCCGCCGAGGCCGACCGGGTGCGCGGCGAGGCCCGCCGCCAGGCCGTGGTCCAGATCGAGGAGTCGGCGAAGAACGCCGAGGAACTGCTCAGCAAGGCCAAGGCCGACGCGGACGAGCTGCGCGCGGGTGCCGCCGGGGAGATCGAGCGGCTGCGCGAGCAGGCCCAGGAGCAGGCCGCCGAGACCCAGGGCCGGGCCGAGCAGACCCTGACCCGGGCCCGCGCCGAGGCCGGGAAGATCACCGAGGCGGCCGAGCAGCAGGGCCAGGACGCGCTCGCCGCCGCCAAGGCCGCGGCCGCCGAGAACCGGGCCGCGGCCGAGCGCGAGACCGCCGAACTCCGGCGCGAGGCAACCGAGTTCGACCAGCAGGTGCGCGCCGGGGCGACCGCCGCGGCACAGGCCCTGACCACCGAGGCGCAGGCCGAGGCGGCCTCCGTCCGGGACGCCGCGGTGGCCGACGCCGAGCGGGTGCGCACGGAGGCCGACGCCGAGGCCGCCCGGGCCCGGGCCGAGGCCGCGGCCGCCGCCGACGCGCTGCGCGAGGAGAGCCGGCGCGAGCGGGAGGAGGCGGCCGAGGGGCTGCGGCGCGAGCGCGAGGAGACCTCCGAGCACCTGGACGCCGCCGAGACCGCCCGCGAACAGGCCGAGCAGGCCGCCGCGGAACTGCGGGCCCTGGCCCAGCAGGAGACCACCCAGCAGCGCGAAACCGCCGAGGCCTACGCCGACCGCGTCCGCACCGAGGCCGAACAGCACGCCACCGACCTCACCGAACGCACCGCGGCCGAGACCGCCGAGGTCCGCACCGCGGCCGACCAGTACGTCGCCGAGGTCCGCGAGCAGGCCGACGCCTACGCCGACGCGCAGCGCACCACCGCCGACACCTACGCCGCGCAGACCCGGACGGAGGCCGAGCAGGCCGCCGCGGAACTGCGGGCCCTGGCCCAGCAGGAGACCACCCAGCAGCGCGAGACCGCCGAGGCCTACGCCGACCGCGTCCGCACCGAGGCCGAACAGCACGCCACCGACCTCACCAAGCGCACCGCGGCCGAGACCGCCGAGGTCCGCGAGGCGGCCGACCAGCACTCCACCGAGGTCCGCGAGGCGGCCGAGCAGCACGCGGCCCAGGTCCGCGAGCAGGCCGACGCCTACGCCGACGAGCAGCGCACCGCCGCCGACGCCTACGCCACCGACGTCCGCGAGCAGGCCGACGCCTACGCCGACGAGCAGCGCACCGCTGCCGAGGAGGCGCTGGAGCGCGCCGAGGCCACCGCCGAGCAGCGCCGCGCCGAGGCCGCCAAGGACGCCAAGGCCACCCGCGAGAAGGCCGCCGCCGAACTGGCCCTGGCCAACGAGCAGGCCTCGACCGTCCGGGCCGAGGCCGGCCGCGAGCTGTCCGAGGCCCGCGCCACCGCCGACGGCATCCGGGCCGAGGCCACCGCCGAGCTGGAGCAGGCCAAGGCCGACCGCGCCGAGCTGATCTCCGCCGCCAAGGCCGAGGGCGCCGAGCTGGTGGCCGTCGCCGAGGAGGAGGCCGCCGAGGTCCGCCAGGCGGTGGCGGGCATGCACGAGGCCGCCGCCGAGCAGATCGCCGCGCTCAGGGCCGCCGCCGCGCAGGAGGCCGCCGAGGTCCGCGAGGCCGCCGAGCAGGACGCCACCGAGCTGCGCGTCCTCGCCGAGCGGGAGACCACCGAGCAGCGGGAGTCCGCCGACGCGTACGCCGCCGAGCTGCGCAGCCTGGTGGAGCGCGAGAGCGCCGAGCAGCGCGAGCTCGTCGACCGCGAGACCGCCGACCTGCGGGCCCGTACCGAGGCCGAGACCATCGCCCTGCGCGAGCAGACCGAGCTGGAGCTGGCCGCCGAGCGGGAGGCCACCGAGAACGAGCTCGGCCGGCAGCGCGCCGAGGCCCTGGCCTACGACGAGCAGCTCCGCGCGGACGCCGAGGCCGAGCTGCGCGCCGCCCAGGAGGCCGCCGAGCAACTGCGCGCCGACGCCGGGGCGCAGGCCGCCCGGACGGTGGCCGAGGCCGAGGCCCAGGGTGCCCGCGGCATCGCCGACGCCGAGGAGCTGGCCGCCGGTCTGCGGGCCGAGGCCGAGGAGTACGCCCTCGCCACCCGCACCCTGGCCGACGAGTACGACTCCGCCACCCACTCCCGCGCCGACGACTACGACGCCAAGACCCGGGAGGCCGCCGAGCAGTTCGACAGGGCCACCCGCGAGCACGCCAAGTCCGTCCTGGAGAAGGCCTTCGCGGACGCCGAGGCGCTCGGCGAGGACGCCCAGACCACCGCGCTGGCGACCACCGCCGCCGCGGAGGAGCAGGCGGACGCGATGGTCGCCGCCGCCCGCAAGGAGGCCGGCCGGCTGGTCGCCGCCGGCGAGGCGGCCGGCCAGGCCGAGGTCGAGAAGGGCCGTTCCGACGCGGACGCCCTGCTCGCCGAGGCCCGCCGGGACGCGACGGCGATCCGCGAGCGCGCCGAGGAGCTGCGCGAGCGCACCGACGCCGAGGTCGAGGCCCTGCACGAGCGCGCCCGCAAGGAGAACGCGGCGGCCATGAAGTCGGCCGGCGAGCGGGTGGACGCGCTGGTGACGGCCGCCCAGGAGCAGCTGACCGAGGCCGAGGAGCAGGCGGTGGCCACCGTCGCCGAGGCCGAGGACCGCGCGGCGGCGCTGGTCGCGGCGGCCGAGGAGCGCGCGAGCGAGCTGACCTCGGAGGCGTCCGCGGAGGCCAGCAAGGTCCGGCTGTCGGCCGTCCGCAAGGCGGAAGGCCTGCTGAAGGAGGCGGAGACCAAGCTCGCCAACTCCACGGACCGCGCCGAGTCGCTCATCGAGAAGGCCGAGGCGAAGCTGCGGTCGTCGGAGAGCGAGGCCGAGGAGCGGCTGGACCGGGCCGCCACCGAGGCGGAGAAGCGGCTGCGGGACGCCGACGAGGCCGCGGACGAGCAGATCGAGCTGGCGAAGGCGGAGGCCGAGCGGCTGCTCGCCGAGGCGACGGCCGAGGCGAAGCGGGTCACCGACGAGGGCCGGCGCGAGCTGGACGAACTGGTGCGCCGCCGCAAGGACATCAACACCGAGATCTCCAGGGTCCAGGACGTGCTGTCCGCCCTGGAGGCGTTCGAGGCGCCGGCGCCGGTCGCCCAGGCCAACGGGGGAAGCAGCACCAAGAAGGACGGGGGCGCCAAGGCCGGTGCCGGAGTTGGCTCCCCCCGGTCGGGTGGCAATCGCTCCAAGAGCGCACCACCCGATTGAGCGGACATTGGCGGTCATTGTCCGTGAGAGAACGGCATATCGCCGTCGACACTCCGGTACCGTGTCAGGATTCCCTCAACCACCTCAGCGGTTTGACGACAGGAAGCCCAGAACCCCATGAGCGACAGTCACTCCCCTCACGGCTTCGACCTGGTGCGCCGTGGGTACGAGCGCGCCCAGGTCGACGAGCGGATCACCAAGCTGGTGGCCGACCGTGACAGTGCCTTGACCCGGATCAGTGCGCTGGAGAAGCGCATCGAGGAGCTCCACCTGGAGACCCAGTCCGCCCAGGCGGCGGTCGTGGAGCAGGAGCCCTCCTACGCCGGTCTCGGCGCCCGGGTCGAGAAGATCCTGCGACTCGCCGAGGAGGAGGCCAAGGACCTGCGCGACGAGGCGCACCGCGCCGCCGAGCAGCACCGCGAGCTGGCCGAGGCCGCCGCCCAGCAGGTCCGCTCCGAGGCCGAGAACTACGCCAAGGACCGCAAGGCCAAGGCGGAGGACGAGGGGATGCGGATCGTCGACAAGTCCAAGAGCGACGCCGCCCAGCTGCGCGCCGAGGCCAACAAGGACGCCCAGAACAAGCGCGAGGAGGCGGACGCCCTCTTCGAGGACACCCGTACCAAGGCCGCCCAGGCCGCGCTGGAGTTCGAGACCAACCTGGCCAAGCGCCGCGAGCAGTCCGAGCGGGACCTGGCCGCCCGTCAGGCCAAGGCCGAGAAGCGCCTGGCCGAGATCGAGCACCGGGCCGAGCAGCTGCGCCTGGAGGCCGAGAAGCTGCGCACCGACGCCGAGCGCCGCGCCCGCCAGACCGTCGAGACGGCCCAGCGCCAGTCCGAGGACATCGTGGCCGACGCCAACGCCAAGGCGGACCGCATCCGCAGCGAATCCGAGCGCGAGCTGGCGGCCCTCACCAACCGCCGCGACAGCATCAACGCCCAGCTGACCAACGTCCGCGAGATGCTGGCGACGCTGACCGGCGCGGCCGTGGCCGCCGCCTCGCTGCCGACCGACGACACCCTGGGCGTGCCCGCCCAGCAGTCGCGCTGACGCACGCAGGCCCCGGCAGCACCGCAGGCCCTCACCCGCCCGGGTGAGGGCCTGTCGGCTTTCGCGCCGTCACCGTCCCGAGCGGGCGCGGGCCGGGCGCTCCCGGGCCGGTCGGGCGCTGGCCCTCACCTCGGGTAGGCGCCGTCCGGCCGCTGGTAGCCGCTGCTGAGCTGGTTGCCCTCGTCGTCGGAGACGGTGCCGAACCAGGAGGTGCACCAGACCGACACCGAGTCCGGCCAGTACTGCACCTCGAAGGGGTGCCCGGGCCCGTAGTCGCCGTACGAGGTGACGATGAAGGTCTCCCCCGGGCGCATCCAGTAGTCCTCGCCGAGCGGTTCCAGGGTGAGCTCGACCAGCCCCTCGCCCCGGTTGGTCACGGGCATCCGGCCGGTCACCTCCAGGGCGGAGAAGTCCCAGGCCGCCGCGTCCTGGCTCTCCTGGCTCATCCGGCGGCCACCCGGGCGAGCAGGGTGCGCACGACGGCGTCGAAGGCCTCGGGCGCCTCCAGGGCGCTCAGGTGGCCCACCCCGGGCAGGACGGTCAGCTCGGCGTCCGGCCGGGCCCGCAGCATCGGCTCGGCCTCCTCGGGCGCCACCAGGGCGTCCTGGGCGCCCGCCACGACGGAGACCGGCACCCGCAGGGCGGCCAGGACGTCCAGGGCGTCCGGGCGGGCCGCCATGGCCCGCTGGGCCCAGGCGACGGCGGCCGGCGGCGCGGCGGCGACCATCGTCTGCACCCGCTCCACCAGGTGCTGCGAGTCGGGCCCGAGCTGCCCGGCCGCGACCTGCTCGTCGAGCAGCAGCCGCACGCTGTCCCGCGCGGTGACGGCGGCGGCGATCCGCTCCCGGTTGGCCCGTACCGCGTCGGTGTCGGCGGTGGCCCGGGTGTTGGCCAGCAGCAGGCCGGCCAGCCGGTCGGGGTGGCGGCGGGCGAAGGCCAGCGCCACGTAGCCGCCCATGGAGAGCCCGGCGACCACCGCGCGCTCGATCCCGGCCGCGTCCAGCAGCAGCGCGAGGTCGTCCGCGACCGGGTCCAGCGAGGGCTCGTCGGCGCCCAGCACAGTGCCGCCGAACCCCCGCTGGTCGGGGGCGAGCACGCGCGCTTCGTCCCCGGTCAGGCCGGGCAGCGTGTCCAGTTGGGACGACCACATCGAGGCGTTCAACGGAAAGGCGTGCAGCAGCACGAGTGGTGTTCCGGTACCGCTCTCGCGGACCGACACTGCGGAGGGGAGCTGGGTCATGCGTCCAACCTATTCCGGCACGCCCGGCGGGCCCACTCAGCGGGCCGCGATACCCCCTTTGTCCTAGCCTGGCAAGGAAGTGAGGGAGCGCGAATGATCGAGTTGCACGACCTGACAAAACGTTACGGCAGGACGCTCGCGGTGGACCGGCTCAGCTTCCAGGTCCCTCGGGGCGTGGTGACCGGCTTCCTCGGCCCGAACGGCGCCGGCAAGTCCACCACCATGCGCATGATCCTCGACCTCGACCGCCCGACCGCCGGCCGGGTGACCATCGACGGCAGACGGTACGGCCAGCTCAGCGAGCCGCTCAAGTACATCGGCGCGCTCCTGGAGGCCAAGGCCGTCCACCCCGGCCGCACCGCCCGCGACCACCTGCTCTGGCTCGCCCAGAGCAACCGCATCCCCGTGCGCCGGGTGGACGAGGTGCTCGCCCTGGTCGGCCTCACCCCGGTCGCCCGCAAGCGGGCCCGCGGCTTCTCGCTCGGCATGGGCCAGCGCCTGGGCATCGCCTCCGCCCTGCTCGGCGACCCGGAGATCGTCATGTTCGACGAGCCGGTCAACGGCCTGGACCCGGAGGGCATCCTCTGGATCCGCAACCTGATGAAACGCCTCGCCGCCGAGGGCCGGACGGTCTTCGTCTCCTCCCACCTGATGAGCGAGATGGCCGTCACCGCCGACCACCTGGTGGTCATCGGCCGCGGCCGGCTGCTCGCCGACCTGCCGATGCCGGAGTTCATCCGGCGCAACTCCCGCTCCGCCGTACGGCTGCGCACCCCGGAGCCCGAGCGGCTGCTCGACGTGCTGGCCGAGGCCGGCCTGCGGCCCGAGCCCGGCCCGGACGGCTCCTACGAGGTGGTCAACGGGGACATCGCGCGGCTCGGCGAGCTGTTCGCCGGGCACGGCGTGGTGCTGCACGAGCTCAGCCCGCAGCAGGCCTCGCTGGAGGAGGCCTTCATGCAGATGACGGCCGACTCGGTGGAGTACCACGCGGGCGACGGACCGGGCCGGGACGCGGCCGGCGCGCCCACCGCGTGGGGCGCCGGCTGGAAGGCGGACGGCGCCCGGCCGACCACCACCGCACGGCAGGAGGAGAACTGAGATGGCGTCCTTCCCGGCGATCCTCCGCTCCGAGTGGACGAAGATCCGCAGCGTCCGCTCGACGGTCTGGACACTCGCGCTGACCTTCGTCGTCACGGTCGGCATCGGCGCGCTGCTGTCCCTGCTCACCAACAACAACTTCACCGAGTTCCGCCGCGACGACCAGTCCCCGTTCGACGCCACCGGGACGTCCTTCTCCGGCATCATGCTCGGCGAGCTGGCGATCATCGTCTTCGGGGTGCTGGCGATCGGCAACGAGTACAGCAGCGGCATGATCCGGGTCACCCTGGCCGCCGTCCCGCAGCGCGCCACCCTGCTCACCGGCAAGGCGGCGGTGCTCGGCGCCCTCGCCCTCGCGGTCTCGCTGGTGACGGCCTTCGTCACCTTCTTCGTCGGCCAGTCGCTGCTCGGCACGCACTCCACCACGATCGGCGAGCCCAACGTGCTGCGGGCGGTGTTCGGGGCCGCGCTGTACCTGACGATGCTCTGCCTGTTCTCGGCCGGCGTCACCACGATGCTGCACAACCAGACGCTCGCGCTCGGCGTGCTGGTGCCGTTCTTCTTCCTGCTCTCGCCGATCCTCTCGGCGGTGCCGAAGGTCAAGACCCTGGCCCACTACTTCCCCGACTACGCGGGCTCGCGGATGCTGCTGGTGTACGAGCAGCACGGCCAGCCGTACGGGCCGTGGACCGGCTTCCTGATCTGCCTCGCCTGGACGGCCGCGGCGCTGGTCGGCGGTGCGCTGGTGTTCAGGAAGCGCGACGCCTAGCGAGACCCGGCCGGACCCGTCAGTACCGCGGAGCGCCGCGGCCTCGCAGGACGTTGGAGGCCCGGCGCTCCCGCGCTCCCCAGCAGGCGCGGTGCCAGTGCCGCCGGTCGTCCACTCCCGCGCCGTACTGCGGCCAGGCCACCACGTGGCCCACCCCCGGCGGGATCTCCTGGTCGCAGCCCGGGCAGCGGTAGAACCGTCCCGCCGTCCCGGCGACCGTCTGAACCACCCAGTCCTCGCCCTGGTAGCTCTCGGTGCGGCGCAGCGAACCGCCGACCGGGGCGGTCGGCTCTGCGCTCTCGTGCGGGGCGGCGCTCTTGATCCGGTTGCGGCGCGGCGACACGGCGGACTCCCTCTCCTCCTGGGCTCTGGATCGTTCCAGCCTACGGCCGGGCGGGCCCCCCGCACGGCCACTACCACGGCTCCGTCCGGCACTTCGGCGTTTTTGCCGAGATCCACCCGATCATCGGGGAAATCGGGAGTTCCGCGTGCCATTGGCACATGACATCGGATACCCACAAGGGGAGAAGGCGGGGCCCGCAGACCCTGCGCGCACCCGAGGAGGCCCAACGATGAGCAAGACCAGCGCCCGCGCCGAGAGCGGCGGGCCCGTCGGGGTCCGGCCGGTCGCCCCCGGTCCGACGCTGACGTCCGTCCCCCCGGTCACGGCCGTCGTGGGCCGGCCGCTGCCGGCGCCCCAGCGGGCGGGCGCGCTGCCGCCGTCCACCGGTCCGGTACGGGTCGGCCTGTTCCTGCTGTCCGCGCAGTTCCCCGGGCAGAGCCACGGCGAGGCGCTGGAGCGCACCGTCGAATCCGCCGTCGAGGCCGAACGCGCCGGGCTGGACAGCGTCTGGCTGGCCGAGCACCACTTCGTGCCGTACGGGGTCTGCCCGGACGCCGCCACGCTCGCCGCGATGCTGCTCGGCCGCACCCGCCGGATCGGCGTCGGCACGGCGGTCAGCGTGCTCTCCACCCGCCACCCGGTGGGGCTCGGCGAGCAGGCCGCGCTGCTGCACCTCACCTCCGGCGGACGGTTCACGCTCGGGGTGGGCCGCGGCGGGCCGTGGATCGACCTGGACGTGTTCGGCGGCGGCGTGGACGCCTTCGAGAAGGGCTTCCCGGAGCGGCTGGACCTGCTGCTGCGCTGGCTGCGCGGCTCCCGGGTGGGCGCGGACGGCCCGCAGTTCGCCTTCCCCGAGGTCGCCGTGGTGCCGCGGGCCACCGAACCGGTGCGGCGGCCGGGCCTGAGCAGCTGGCTGGGCCTCGGCGGGCGGACCGGCCCGGTGCGCTTCCCGCGCCAGCGCCGGGACGACGAGGGCCTCGGCGAGGAGCTCACCGCCTCCGGACGGCCGGTGGCCGGGCCGCCCGTGGTGGTCGCCTGCACCTCGCCGGGCGGGGTGCGGCTGGCCGCCGAGCGCGGCCTGCCGATGCTGCTCGGCATGCACTCCGGGGACGACGACAAGCTGCGGATGCTGGAGCTGTACCGGACCGCCTGGCTGGCCGCCGGGCGCGGCGAGGAGCAGCTGCGCCGGATCGGCCGACAACACGTCGCGGCCGGGGTGGCCCAGGTCGACGACCGCGCCGCGGCGGCCCGGTCCACGCTGCTGAACGCGATGCCCGGCTGGTTCGAGTACGGGCTCGGCGCCCACCGCACCGTGGACGGCCGCGAGCGCAAGATGCGCGATCCGCGCCAGTACACCGAGCTGCTCTGCGACCTGCACGCGGTGGGCACCCCGCGGCAGTGCGCCGACCGGCTGCTGGCCACCGCCGAACGCACCGGCATCCGGCGCTTCGCCCTGCTCGCCGAGGGCAGCGGCGACCAGGAGGCGACCCTGCACAACATCGCCCGGCTCGGCTCGGAGGTGCTGCCGCAGCTGGGCTAGACGTGCCCGGCGGGGGGACGGGCCCGGCGGGG
>NZ_JBIVVI010000141.1:0-11271 GCF_044757675.1 Kitasatospora sp. NPDC091257 | reverse complement strand
GCCTCCGCCAGGGCCGGCCGCCGCCCGGGTCAGTCGTCCGCCGGCCGCCGCCCGGTACGGAGCTTGAGCGACGCCTCCAGGCCGGTGGTGAACCCGCTCCGGTAGCCCGCGCGCCGGTCGTGCGAGCGGAAGCGCTCCAGCGCCGAGCGCAGCCTGGCACCCACCTCCGGTTCCCGGCCCCGGGCGGACAGGTGGGCGGCGTAGGACTGTTCGGCCAGGGCGTGCAGGTACAGCAGGCCGGCCTCCTCGCACGCGGCGAGCAGCCGGTGCCAGGCGAGGTCGGCGGCGACGTCGCGGACGGTCGGCGGGAGGGCCTGCGCCTCGGTCAGCAGCGACCAGAGGTGGACCTGGGTGACGGGCGTGGCCGGCAGCAGCTCCCGGGCCTCGCGGGACCGGCGCTGGGCGCCCTCCCGGTCCCCGACGGCCAGGCTCACCCAGCCCTGGTGCACCTTGGCGTCGACCAGCCGCCGGCGGTCGCCGGACTCCAGCGCGAGCGCGGTGGCGCCGGCCGCCAGCCGTTCGGCCTCGGCGCCGTGGCCGAGCATCGCGGTGACCATGGCCAGCGTGGCGAGCGCCCGGACGTGCGCGGACACGGCCGCGGGCCCGGTCCCGGACTCGGCGGCGGCCACCGCCCGCCGGGCCGCCTCCGCGGACTCCTGCCGGCGTTCCAGCGCGACCAGGGCCTGCGCCCGGCAGTTGAGCAGCAGGGCGAGCGCGACCGGGTCGCCGCACCGTTCGGCCGCCGCCTGCCCGAGCCGGGCGCAGGCGAGCCAGTCGGTGAAGCGGCCGGCGCCGTAGTAGAGCGAGCCGCAGGTCAGCGCGAGCCGCCAGGCGCGGGCCGGGTCGGTGTCGGGGGAGGCGACCAGCGCGGAGAGCGCCGGCTCCTCGGCGTCGAACCAGTCGAGCGCGGTGCGGATGTCGACGGCGGCCGGCAGGGACTGCGCCGGGCCGGCGGGCGGGGCGGTGTCTTCCTGGCCGGGGTCGAGGAAGGAGCCGCAGTGCCGCAGGGCCGTGAGGTAGTGGTCGGCCAGGCGTTCGCGCAGCAGCCGCCGGTGCCGCTCGGGCCGTTCGGCGAGCAGCCCGGCGCCGTAGCGCCGGACCAGGTCGGTACGGACGTGGCGCCCGGGGGCGGTGCCGGTGAGCAGGTGGTGGGAGGTCAGCTCGCCGAGCGCCCGGTGGGCGGTGGCGGTGTCGCTGCCGAGCAGCGCGGCGCTCGCCGAAGCGTCCAGCTCGCGGCCGGGGTGGGCGGCCTGGACGGTCAGCAGTTCGGCCGCGGGTTCGCAGAGCCGACGGTGGGTCAGCCGGAGCCGGCCCGCGACGGAGAGCGTGCCGTCGGCGTCCAGGGCGGCCAGCCCGGTCCGCTCGTCGGCGAGTTCGGCGACCAGCCCGGCGATCGTCCAGTCCGGCCGGGCGGCCAGCCGGGCGGCGGCGATCCGCAGGGCGAGCGGCAGACGGTCGCAGAGCCCGGCGAGCCGGGCGGCGGCCTCCGGCTCGGCGCGCAGCCGCTCGGGCGTCAGCGCGCGCTCCAGCAGGTCCAGGGCGTCGTCCTCGGGCAGTGCGGCCAGGCGCAGCAGGGTCGCTCCCTCCAGTGCGACCAGGCCCTCCAGCGCGCCCCGGCCGGTGACCACGGCGGTGCCGGCCGGGCCCGCGGGCAGCAGGTCGGCGACCTGGTCGGCGTCGGCGGCGTCGTCCAGCAGCACCAGCAGCCGCCGGCCCCCGGTGCGTTCGCGGTAGAGCGCCGCCCGGGCGGCGCGCCCGGCGGGGATGCCGTCCTGCGGCACGCCGAGCGCGCGCAGGAAGCCGGCCAGGACGGCCTCGGGCCGGGCCGGGCCGTCCGGGGCGAGGCCGTGCAGCTCGGCGTGGAGCAGGCCGTCCGGGAAGCGGTCGGCGACCCGGTGCGCCCAGGCGGTGACCAGCGCGCTCTTGCCCACCCCGGCCGGGCCGACCACCAGCACCGGGCCGTCCCCGGCCCGGCCGCCCCCGTCGGGGCCCGGCCCGCAGGCCCGGTCGAGACGGGCCAGGTCGCCGGTGCGGCCGACGAAGTCCGTTTGGCGACGCGGTAGTTGGCGCGGAACCAGCGGGACCGGCGGGGCCGGCGGGGTCTGCGGCGCCGGCTCGGCGGCCGGGGGAGCGGCGGCCGGCGGCTCCACCGTGCGGTCGTCGGCCAGCACTTCGGCGAGCGCCGCCCGCAGCGCCGGGCCGGGGTGGATGCCCAGCTCCTCGGCGAGCCGCATCCGGGCCTGGTGGTAGGCGGTCAGCGCCTCGGCGGGCCGGCCCGCCTGGTGCAGGCAGCGCATCAGCAGCGCCACCAGTTCCTCGCGCAGCCCGTCCGTCCGGACGCCCTGCTCCAGCACCGGCACGGCCGACGCCCCGGCGCCCTGGCCCAGCCGCAGCCCGGCCCAGCGGAGCAGGGCGGCGGTGCGGGACTGCCGCAGCCGGTCCACCGCGGCGGAGCGCAGCGGGGTGTCGGGCAGGTCGGCCAGCGCCTCGCCGCGCCACAGCCGCAGTGCCCCCTCCAGCAGCGCGACCGCCGTGGCGCAGTCGCCGTGGCCGGCCTGCCGGTCGGCGGCGCCGGTGAGTTCCTCGAAGCGCAGCGCGTCCACCTCGTCGGCCGGCCCGGCCAGCAGGTAGCCGGAGTCCCGGGTGTGCAGCTCGAACGGGGTGCCGGCGAGCACCTTGCGCAGCGCGGCGACGTGGCCCTGCACGGCCGCCCGCGCGCTCGGCGGCGGCTGCTCGTCCCACAGCAGCTCGCACAGCTGGTTCACGGTGACCAGGTGCCCCAGCCGCAGCGCCAGCAGCGCCAGCACGGCCCGCCGCTGCGCGCCCGCCACGCTCGTGAAGCCGCCTGCCCCGATCCGCAACTCCACCGGCCCGAGCAGCCGAATCCGCACCAGTACCCCCACTTCACCGCAGAACCGCGCATCACGCCCCGAAGCGGCCATCGGCCCTCGGGGTGGAGCAGTGTAGTGCGAGAAGATGTCCGGTCATGTCGGTCGGTTGTCCCTGCCCCCGGTTGACGCGTCGGGAGCGGCGGATGGTTGCGCCGGCGGGGGATCGGGCCGGAACACCGTGTCGTACCCCTCGGTTCGGCCGGGGCGCCGTGTCGTACCCCCGCGGTACGGTGCCCGAGGACGGCCCCGGACCGGTGCGAAGGGCCTGACCGGCCCTATCCTCGGTCGGGCCGGGGAGTCGAGGACGGGGGAGGGGAACGGGCGCGTGCACATCGATCTGCTCGGACCGGTGGTGGTGCGGCGGGAGGACGGGACGGCGGTGACGCCCTCGGCGCCCAAGCGCCGGGCGCTGCTGAGCGCGCTCGCCGTGCGGCTGAACCGGACGGTGGCCACCGAGGAGCTGATCGAGCTGGTCTGGGAGGGCTGCGCGCCGCCCACCGCGCGGGCCGCCCTGCAGGGCCATGTCGCGGCGCTGCGCCAGCTGCTGGACGGCTCCGGACTGGAACTCGACACCCGCGGCTCCGGCTACCTGCTGGCCGGTGAGCCCGACCGGATCGACGTGCTGCGCTTCGCCCGGTTCTGCGAGCAGGCGGGCGTGCTGCTCCCCGAGCCCGCCGGCCCGCCGCGGGGCGCCGCGCCGGACCGGGCACTGCCCCTGCTGCGCGCCGCGCTGGACCTCTGGCGCGGTCCGGCGCTCGCCGACTGCGGCTCCGCCCTGCTGCGCGAGCGGACCCTCCCGTACCTGACCGACCTGCGGCTGCGCGCCCTGGAGCTCCTGGCCGACGGCCTGCTCCGGGCCGGCCGGGGCGGCGAGCTGGCCGCCGAACTCGACGAGGCCGCCGACGGCCACCCCGCCCGGCAGCCGCTGGCCGCCCGGCTGGTGCGCTGCCTGGAGCAGGACGGGCGGAGCGCCGAGGCGCGGGAGCGCTACGAGCGGGCGGTGGCCCGGCTCAGCTGGCCGCCCGGCCCCGAACTGCGACGGGCCGGCGAGCTGGCCGGCGCCCGGCCCGCCGCCGACCGCCGGTTCGTCGGCCGGAGCGTCGAACTCGCCCGGCTGGAGCAGGTGTTGCCCGCCGCTCGGGACGGCCGGCCGATCCTGGTCACCGGGCCCGCGGGGGTCGGCAAGACCAGCCTGGTCCGGCAGTGGACGGCCCGGCGCGGCGACGCCTACTTCCCGGACGGCGTCCTCCGCGCCGAACTGCGCGGCTTCGACCCGGACGGGGCGCGCGAACCCGGCGAGGTGCTCGGGGAGCTCCTCACCGCCCTCGGCGTCGACCCGGACGCGCTGCCCGCCGAAGCCGAGGACCGCGCCCGCCGCTACCGCGAACTGATCGGCGGCCGGCGGATGCTGGTCGTCCTGGACGACGCCGCCTCCTACGAGCAGCTCGCCCCGCTGCTGCCCGACCCGCCGGCCACCGACAGCGAGCCCGCCCCGGTCGCGATCGTCACCAGCCGCAGCCGGCTGCGCCACCTGCTGGTCCGTACCGGCGGCATACCGGTGCCGCTCGGCGCGCTCGGCGCCGACGAGGCCGCCGACCTGCTCGCCCGCATCCTCGGCCCGGACCGCACGGCCGGTGAGCCGGAGGCCGTCGCCGAACTCGCCGAGCGCTGCGACCACCTGCCGCTCGCGCTGCGCCTGGCCGCCGCCCGCCTGGCCGCCCGGCCCGACTGGTCCGCGGCCGACCTCGCCGCCGAACTCGCCGACGAGCAGACCGGCCTGGCCGCCCTCTCCGGTGCCGGCGCCGGCACCGACCGCGGCCCGCTCGGCCTCACCACGGCGCTGGACCGCACGTACCGCGCGCTGGCCCCGGACGCCGCCCGGCTGTTCACCCTGCTCGGCCTGCACCCCGGCGCGGAGATCGGCACCGACACCGCCGCCGCCCTCGCCGACCTCCCGCCCGCGACCGCCCGCACCCTGCTGACCCGGCTCGACGCCGTGCACCTGCTGGAGGAGACCAGCCCCGGCCGGTACGCCCGGCGCGAGCTGGTCCGCCGCCACGCCGCCGCGCAGGCCGCCGAACTCGCCTGCGACGAGCGGTACCTGGCCCTCGACCGGTTGATCGCCCACTACCTGGACGTCACCGCGGACTGGGCGGGCGAGGGGGCGGAGGCCGGGGGCGCGGCGGCCGGGAGCAGTGGGTCGGCGGCGGCCTGGTTCCGCCGCGAGGAGAGCGCCCTGCGCGCCGTCGTGCTCTGCGCCGAGCAGAAGGGACGGCCCACCGCGGCCTGGCGACTCGCCCACCGGGTCGGCCGGTTGTACGAGACCACCGGCCACGACCGGACGCACTGGCGGGCCGTGGTCGAGGCCGGGCTGCGCGCCGCGCACGCGGACCGGGACGAGGCGGCGGTCGCCCGGCTCGGCACCGACCTCGCCGTCCTGCACGTCGACCGCGCGGCCCACCGCACCGCCGCCGACCAGTTGGAGCGGGCGGTCGACGCCGCCGACCGGGCCGGCGACGCGGCGCTGCGCCACCACTGCCGCAGCCGGGTGGCGGCCGCGCTGCTGCGGACCGGCCGGTACGAGCGGGCGGTGCCCATGCTCGGCGACCTGGTGGCCGCCGCCCGCACCCCGGCCACCGACCACCTGCTGGTCCGCGCGCTCACCGACCTCGCCGACGCGCTCGTCCTGGCCGGCGATCCCGGGCCCGCCCTGCGCCACGCCGACGAGGCTGTGCGCGCCGCCACCGCCCGCTCCGGCGGCGCCGAGGCCGTCCTCGCCACCCACAGCCGGGCCCGCGCCCTGCACGCGCTCGGCCGCCGGGACGCCGCGCTCTCGTCGGCCCGGCTCGCCGTCGCCCTCGGCCGCACCGTCGGCGACCCGGCCCTCGAAGCCCGCTCCCACGGCCTGCTCGCCGACCTGCTGGACGCCCTCGGCCGCACCGTCGAGGGCGCGGAGGCGAGACGCCTGGTGTAGGGCCGTCGCCCGCCGGGCCCTGCCCCGGCCGCCCCCGTGGCGGGAAACCGCCGCCGGAGACCGGCCGTCCGTGGCGGAAAACCGCTGATCGGCCGGCGGAACCACAGGCGGAACTATCGGCGGTCCGCCCCCGCGCAACCGCCCCCGCCTGCGTCGCCCCGCCCGCAAGCATCCCTCCTGACCTGGGCGGATATCCTGAGGGAGGGGCGACTGGGAGGAATCCGTCCGCCCGGGCATACTTCTGCCTGGAACGAACCGCCGGAGGCGACTCCAGGCAGAAGTGCGGAACTGCGCAGGACCGAGTGAGTGGGGGCGGGGCATGGCGGCCGGGGGCGGTACGGACACGGACGCGAACGAGTTCAGCTGTCTGCTGGCAGGGCACCGGGTGGTGGCGGGCCTGACCCAGGAGGAGCTCGCCGCGGCCGCCGGGGTCAGCCTGCGCGCCCTCGGGGACATGGAGCGCGGTCGCACCCGCGGCCCGCAGCGGCGCACCGTGCGGGCCCTGGCCGAGGCGCTCGGGCTGGACGGCGTGCAGGCGGAGGCGCTGGACCGGGCCGCGCAGTCCGGACGCCCGCGCGGGGTGCGGCCGGGCTCGGCGCCCGCCGGGGGCCGCGCCCGGCCCCGCCGGTCCGCCGCGCACGAGGCCGCCGCCCGTACGGACGCGCCGCGCGCCGCGGCCCCGCCGGTGCCCGCCGCCGAGACCGGCCAGAGCGCCCTCGCGCTGCCCCGCGACATCGCCGACTTCACCGCCCGCGAGGACGCCCTCGCCCTGCTCGCCCGGCTGGCCGAGGACGAGCGCCCGGCCCACCCGCGCGTGGTGCTGGTCAGCGGCCAGCCCGGCCTCGGCAAGACCTCCTTCGCCCTGCACGCCGCCCACGTCCTGGCCCCGCGCTTCCCGGACGGCCAGCTCTCGCTGGACCTCGGCGGCATGTCCTCGCAGCCGCTGCCCGCCCGGGACGCGCTCGGCCAGGTGCTGCGCGCCCTGGGCGTGGCCGATGCCGCGGTGCCCGCCGGGACGGAGGAGCGGGCCGGCCTCTACCGGGCGCTGGTGCGCGAGCGGCGGCTCGTCCTGGTGCTGGACAACGCCGCCGACGAGGGCCAGGTGCGTCCGCTGCTGCCCGGCTCCGGCCCGGCCGTGACCATCGTGACCAGCCGCAACGTGCTGCCCGGCCTGGAGTCGGTGCACCGGTTGAGCCTGGACGTGCTCTCCCCGGCGGAGGCGGCCGGGCTGCTGGCCCGGATCGCCGGCCGCGAGCGGATCGAGGCCGCGCCCGACGCCACCGCCGAGCTGGCCAGGCTCTGCGGCTACCTGCCGCTCGCGCTGCGGATCGCCGGGCAGCGCCTGGTCGCCCGCCCGCAGCAGCCGGTCGCCCACCTGGTGCGCCAGCTCACCGCCGAGGAGAACCGGCTGGACCTGCTGGAGACCGGCGACCTGGCCGTCCGCCCGGCCTTCGAGCTGTCCTACCGGCGACTGCCCGCCGAGTCCCAACTGGTCCTGCGCCGCTGCGCGCTGACCGCCGGGCAGGACTTCACCGCGGAGATCGCCGCGGCCTACGCGGGCCTGTCGGCGGCCCGCACCGAGCTGGTGCTGGAGCAGCTCGTCGACGCCGGGCTGATGCAGGCGGCCACCCCGGACCGCTACCGCCTGCACGACCTGGTGCGGCTCTACGCGGGCGAGCGGCTGACCGCCGACGAGACGGGCCAGGAGCTGGCCGAGGCCCGCACCCGGGCCGGCCGCTGGATCCTCGGCCGGGCGGCCGAGTACGGACTGCGGTTCGACCCCGACCACGCCACGGACGCGGCCGGTACCGGCGGCGCCGCGCCCCCGCACCTCACCGAGGCGGCCGCCTGGCTGGAGTACGAGCACCCCGAGTGGCTGGCCGCCCTGCACCAGGCGCAACGGGCCGGCCGCTACCGGGAGGTGGTGGACACCGCCGAGGCGATGCACTGGTTCTCCGACCGGCTGCTGAGCTGGGGCATCTGGGCCGAGGTGTTCCAGCTCTCGGCGGACGCCGCCCGCGCGACCGGGGACCGGCGGGTGGAGGCGGTGCACGTCAACTACCTGGCCTGGACGTACATCACCTGCCTGCACCGCTACCAGCGCGGCATCGAACTGGCCACCGAGGGGCTGGAGCTGGCCCTCGCGGTGGGCGACCGGGAGCAGCAGGGCTGGGCGCTCACCTACCTCGCCTCGGGCCTGCGCTACCTCCAGCGGCACCGGGAGGCGACCGACGCCTTCCACCGGGCGGCGGACGCCTTCGCCGAGCTCGCCAGCCGCTCGGCGATGATCGGCCGGCTGGTCACCCTGCGGGGCGCGGCCAACTGCCTGCGGGAGTCCGGCCGGGCGGAGGAGGCGGTGGATTCGCGCCGGCGGGCCCTGGCCGGGGCGCTGGAGCTGGTGGAGCGCTGGTCCTCGCCGCTGATGCACCTGCTGGCGGCCATGACCGCGCACGAACTCGGCCTGGACCGCGCGGCGTTGAGGCGCTGGCCGGCCGCCGAGAAGGCCTACCGGCAGGCCCTGGTGCACTTCGAGGCGGTGGGCCGCCCGGACAGCATGACCAAGACGCTGACCGAACTGGGCACCGCGCTGATCGAGCAGGGCCGCGCCGAGGAGGCCCGCGAGCTGCTGACCGAGGCGCTCACCGACCTGAGCGCGGAGGGCCCCCGCGCGGCGGGCGCCCGGCACTGACCGGTTCTCCCGAGGGGCCCGGCCGGTGGCGCCCAGAGCCGGTCGGCCGTAGCCGGAAACGCCCCCGCCCGCCTCCGGTCTCACCGGAAGCGGGCGGGCGCGCGGGCCGGAGCGGCCGGTGGGACCGGTGGGACCGGTCAGATCCGGGTGTCCTCCACCACCGGCAGCGAGTCGACCGGTGCCGAGGCCGGTGCCGAGGCGGGTGCGAAGGCCGTCCGCGGGGCGACGGTGGGCTGCTTGCCGCAGAAGGCCGGCTCCAGGGTGTTCATCAGACCCTGGGTCACCGAGCCGTTGTTGGAGGCGTTGGCGAAGACCACCACGCTGCGCCGACCGTCCGGGGTGGTGAAGGACTGGCTGTTGAAGCCCTGCACGATGCCGCCGTGCCCGTACACGTCCCCGCAGGAGAGCGAGATGCGGCGCAGGCCCAGGCCGTAGGAGATCTTCGCGGTGGGGGTGGGCAGGGCGGTGGTCATCTGCTGGAGCGAGGCGGTCGAGACGAGCCCGCCGTTGTCGCCGGCCGTCAGCGCGGTGAGGAAGCGGTCGAGGTCCTCGGCGGTGGAGATGACGGCCCCGGCGGCCCAGACCCAGGAACCGTTCTGCTCGGTGGAGTTCAGCAGCGGCTTGGTGCGGTCGTCGTTGGTGAGGTAGCCGGTGACGTGGGCGCCGCGGATCGCCTGGTCGGGCACCACGAAGGAGGTCTTGCGCAGGCCGAGCGGCTGGATGATCCGCTCGTTCAGCACCTCCGGGAAGGGCTGGCCGGTGAGGTGCTCGACCGCCAGGCCCATCAGCACGAAGTCGGTGTTGGAGTAGGAGTAGCGGGTGCCGGGGGTGTACTGCAGGCCGTGCTTGACCGACATCGCGACCAGCTCGCGCGGGTCGTAGACCGTGCTGCGGATGCGGGCCTCGAAGGCGCTGGTGGTCTCCTCGCCGGCCTGCTCCAGCAGGTCGTTGGTGTGGTCGAAGATCCCGGCCCGGTGCTCCAGCACCTGGCGGCCCGTCATGGTCCAGCCCTCCGGGAGGGTGCCCGCGGGCAGGTACTCGCGCAGCGGCCGGTCGAGGTCGATCCGGCCCTCCTGCGCCAGCTGCATCACGAGAACGGCGGTGAACATCTTGCTGTTGCTGCCGACCCGGAACCTCCACGAGGAGTTCATCGGGGTCCCGTCCAGGTCGGCCAGGCCGACGTTCACCGAGCGGGTCCGGTCGCCGCCGTCGTGGTCGCGGATCACCGCGAAGGCGCCCGGGGCGCCGGCCGAGACGGTGGCCTGGAGGGCGGCGCGCACACCGGCGAGGTCGGGGGCGGTCGCGGCGGTGGTGTCCTGGCCGGCGGCCGCGGCGGGCAGGGCACCGGTCGCCACCAGGACGGCGCCGGCGGCGGCCACCGCGAGCGGGCGCAGAAGGCTGGTCTTCGCCATGTTCCTCGGTTCTCTCGTGAGCTGACGCGGTGTCGGACCGCGTCGTTCGAAGATCACTATCACCGGCCCGGGCGGTCCGTGGCAATGTGAACCGGTTCGCCCGCATTTCGCGTTGTCGATGCGGCGGTCGGCGGCCGCACCGTTCGTTTCCCGCGCCGGGGCCAAGGTTTCACCTGCCGTCGTCTACCCGCGTCGAACTCGGCGCCCGATGCTGTTCGGGCGCTTTGCGCCCGGTCGTACCCCGGGCGCCGCACCCCGGACGCCGCATACCGGCGGCAGGCACCTCCCGTCCCGAGCCCGGCTCGCCGGGCCGTCTTCCACCCGAGGAATTGTCATGACTTCGTCCACGAAGGCCCTGAGCCCCCGCTCCCGCCGCACCGCGACCGCGATCGGCTCCGCCGTCGCCCTGCTCGCCGCCTCCGCCGGCCTCTGGGCGGCCACCGCCACCACCGCCCAGGCCGCCGCGCTGCCCACGCCCGACCACATCGTCGTCGTGGTGATGGAGAACCACGCCTACACCCAGGTCATCGGCAGCAGCAGCGCCCCGTACATCAACAACACCCTGAAGGCGGGCGGGGCCAACCTCACCCAGTCCTTCGGCATCACCCACCCGAGCGAGCCGAACTACTACGCGCTGTTCTCCGGCTCCACCCAGGGCACCGTCGACGACAGCTGTGTGACGGTCGGCGGCTTCCAGGCCGCCAACCTCGCCTCCGAGGTGATCGCCGCCGGCAAGACCTGGGGCAGCTACAACGAGTCCCTGCCCAGCCAGGGCAGCACCGTGTGCAGCAGCGGCAGCTACGCCCAGAAGCACAACCCCTGGTTCGGCTTCGGCAACGTCCCGCTCGGCTCCGCCAAGACCTTCGCCCAGTTCCCGACCGACTACAGCACCCTGCCGAACGTCTCCTTCGTGGTGCCGAACCTCTGCAGCGACATGCACGACTGCTCGGTCGGCACCGGCGACACCTGGATCAAGAACAACCTGGGCGCGTACGCCACCTGGGCGCAGACCCACAACAGCCTGCTGGTCGTCACCTTCGACGAGGACAACAAGCTGTCCGGCAACCGGATCCCGACCGTGATCTACGGCGCCCACGTGACGCCCGGCAGCAGCAGCGCCACCACCTACAACCACTACAACGTGCTGCGCACCCTGGAGGACCTGGCCGGTGCCTCCGGCCACGCGGGCAACGCGGCCTCCGCCGCGGACATCACCGGCATCTGGAACTGAACGGCGGCGGTCAGGCCCTGATCCCGGCCGGGTCCTGTTCCGGGGTCCGGTCCCGTCCCGGGGCCTGTTCCCGG
>NZ_JBIVVI010000140.1:0-11310 GCF_044757675.1 Kitasatospora sp. NPDC091257 | reverse complement strand
GTCGGCCCGGACCCCCGGGCCCCTCGCCTCGTCGGCGGGGGTACGCGCGGCCGGGATCGCAGCCGCCACCGTCGTGGTGTCGTTCACGCCCACTCCTCCTCGGCGTCCTGGTCGGTCGGTTCGTAGGGCACCGGCGGGCCTCCGTGGGTCCACGGGGTGTTCTCCTCGGCGGGCAGTTTCGCCGGCCTGGAGTCGACGCCGAGTGTCGTGTAGGTCACCGTCTCGCCGGTCTCGGCGAGGGTGGCCTCCGGGGCGGGCGGCTTGCGCTGGTTCGCGAAGCCGCCGGAGAGCTCGACGGTCACCAGATGGACCCCCTCGTGCGGGGTGAGGCCGATGATCGCGGCCGGTTGCCGCAGACGGCCGGGCGACGTCACCTTGGTCCCGACAGTGAGCCGCACCAGACGCTCGCTGCGCACGGTGATCGTCGGACGCCAGCGCGGGTACTTCGCACCGGGCACGAACCGACTCTCGTCCCGGGCGACGACCGTGCCACTGAACGCTTCTCCGCTCAGCTCGTACTCCGCCATCACCAGGGGGTCGTCGTAGGCCCGCTGGGTCTGGTAGCGGGACGTGTCGTCCTCCAGCATGCCCAGCCGCCGGGCCGCGCCCACCGCGCGGTCGCGCTTGCCCTGCGGGTGGCCGTGCTCCTCCAGATAGGCCGCGTAGTCGGAGAACCGCCGACGGTCGCTGGTCCACCGTTCCTCGACGTGCCCTCCTTCGGGCAGGGCGCGCGCCAGGCCGACGCCCCGCCAGACCAGGTCCCACGTCGGCCGCAACTGATCGCACAGGGCACGGTCGATGCGCTCGCCCAACCGCTCCCGCACCCGCCCTTCGGCCTCCGCGAAGCGGGTGAGGAGGTCGTCGAGGACCGCGTCGAACCCGGTATCCGTGGCAGGTCCGGCAGGCGGCCAGACCAGCGGGTTCTCGGCCTCCCGGGCGGTCTCCGCCCCCGTACGGCCTTCAGGCGGATCGATCCAGGCGACCAGCGCCGCCAGGTGGGAGTCCTCCGCGGAACTCTGGCCGGTCGCCCAGTGCGCGGTGAGCACCCGGCTGACGGCGAGCATGGCACTCGACCCGGGGAACTCCGCCCGGCCCTCGAACCACGTCAGCCACTTGCCGAGCGTCGGTACGTCCGGGTGAACGGCATGCGGCCCGTCCGCGCTGCGCAGCCGGGTGAGCCGACCGAGCCGCCGGACGTAGGCGATGCCTTCGCCGTTGGGGACCAGCAGTTGTGGTGCGCGACAGAACCGCTCATGCTCCTCCGCCTTCTCACCCCTGCCGACGGTGTAGGTCTCGGCCTCCGTCTGACACCCCTCCACGTAGGGCAGCATCAGGGCGGCCAGCTCCTCGACGAACCGGAACCGCTGGACCCGGTCCCTGGGCCGGCGGACGGTCAGCAGGGTCGGATGGTCCGGGTCGGTGCCTGCCAGTGCGGCCAGCGGCGCACAGGCCTCCCCGGCGAGGGTCAGCGGCACCAGGACGAACGGGCGGTCGTCCAGGTGGTGGTGCCGGACTGTGGCCAGGGGCTGGGCCCTGCCGGTCTGGGTCGCGCGGAGCGTCGCGACCGTGGCAAGCATGCTCATGCGGTCTCCTCGGTGCGCAGCCGGAACAGCCGGTCAGCGGCGATGAGCAGTTCGACGGTCTCGGCGTTCTCCTCGCCGGGCGGCAGAACGCCGTCGAGATGGGCAAGGGCAGTGCTGGTGGAGTCGATGCCCGCCAGGGCGTTCCGCACGGTGCTGCCCAGCCGGGCGGGGTATCCGTGGGTGTCGGCCTCGTCGCGGCAGTGGTGGGCCATCTCGCAGAAGGAGAGGCAGTCGGGGACGTAGGAGGCGGGCAGCTGCTCCACCGACTCGCGGAGCACAGCCGGGTCCCGGTCGATGTCGAGGGTCGCCGTCGCCGGAAGGCCGCGCGCCAGGTCCTCGGCGCGCCGCAGCCGGTTCAGCTGGAAGTCGAGGGCGGCGAGTTCCTGGCGCAGGTCGATCTGGCTGAGGCACGGCCGGTTGGAGAAGTCCTTGGGGCAGACCAGGAGGAAGGTGCCGGCGATCTGCTCCGGATCCAGCCCTGCGGCCGCGAACGCGCGCCGCAGGGCCAGCACGTACACGGAGGCCTGCTTCGCGGTCTGGGCGACGGCGGTCGGATCGGCCTGGCCGTCGATCACGGGGAACGACCTGATAGCCACGACATGGAACCTGCCGTTGATCCGGTGGGTCAGGGCATCGGGTTCCAGGTAGGCCAGTCGGCCGGCCACCTCCACGGTGAGCACCGGGCTCTGCAGGATCAACCGCTCCTCGTCACCGGCGGCGATCCGCTCGATGACACGACGTGTCTCCCGCTCCCGAGGTTCGAGCGAGGTGATCCCACCGACCTCGCCGAGGTCCTGGAGCTTGGCCTCGTCGACCGGTACGCCGAGATCCTCCCGCAGCAGCCGGATCAGTTCGGCGTACGAGCCCCAGCGCACGGTGGCCTTGAAGGCCTCCTCCCGCGCTATGGCGAACGGCGACTGGCCGAAGCGCGGCTCATGGCCCAACCGCCGGGCCAGAGCGGTCTTGTCGACCCCCGAGGCGTCCAGGACGGACCGCCGGGCACAGGCCGGATTCGCCGTCAGCGCGGTGATCTTACGGGCGGTGTACGCCAACGGCGGCCGCGCGCCGCGAAGTTGAGCCAACCGGTCGGACGGCTCGGGTGAATGGGAAGGCATGGCCTCTCTTCGTTCCGGGGTGGCGCCGATCTCCTGAGGTTCCGATGCGAATACAGGACCCCGCGACTACAGGACCCCTCCCCCGCTGCGGAGGGCGTTGTGGAGTTCCCTCGCACCGAAAAGCTGCTGCACGTCGCTGAGTTGTTCGCGTGCACGGCGAGCGGCATCGATCCGCTCCCGGCTTCCCTCGCCTCGGTGGACCTCCGCCTCGGCTCGCGCGGCGGAGAGCACCCGCTCCGGGTCGGGCCGCGAGGACTCGCTGTAGGCGCCCGGAATCGTGAGCGCGAAGCGGCGCAGCAGCCGCCATGCCGCCTCGGACGGCGGGTTGCCCGCGTTGCCGAGGCGCTGGATCTGCTCGGCCGTCCCGATCGCGTGCCGAAGGAAGTCGGCACGCGGGCTGAGCGGAGTGATCAGGCGCTGCTCCAACGACCAGACCGAGACCGCGAGCAGGCCACGGGCCGCGGTGAGGCGGTCGTGGTTGATCGCGGCGCAGATGTAGTAGGGGCGGGAGTAGCCCTGCACAGCGAAGGAACGCTCCTCATCGCGACGTAGCGAGGCGAGTTTGGTGGCTACCAGCGACTCGGAGAAGAAGGCCTCGTACACCGAGGAGATGAGCTTCGGCGAGGCGGGCGCACCGAGGATCGTCAGTGATTGGTAGACCTGCTCGCGCACCGGGACAGCCCCACGGCCGGGCAGACTGGGCGACCATTGCTCGACCTGCACCGGCGGCGTCACGGCAGGCGACCCCTGGAGGGACTCCTCCGCGTCCAGTGCGGCTTCCCACTCCGCCTCAACCTCACGTAGTTCTTTGCGGATCCGCGCGCCGGCGGTCGAATCGCCGGCACGTCGCGACTCCCTCAGTCGGGCGCGCAGAACCGTGAGGCGCTGTTCGAGTTCCTCCACTGATGCGGCCATGGCCCCAGGCTAGTGCACGGTCCATCATTTTCCAAGAACAACCAAGATCACCCAAGAAAAACGTCCAAACTTTTCCAAAGCCATGCGCTATCGTCTTCGCCAGGCACCGGTCGCTCCATGGCGGCAAGGCGTGGTGCCACCGCCGCCAGAAGGAGAAGCATGGTCGAAGGCACGCATGCACGGGGTGCGGGTGGTCCCGTGTCCACTGAATCGGCAAACCCGCCAGGCGGCAGCGCACCCGGGCGTCCGTCCCGCTGGCTGGCTCCGACGGCCATGACCGCTACAACCGCGGGCCCGATGGTGGCGGGCTTCCAGGGCAACACGACCATCGCCATAATCTCCGCCGCTCCGGGCTTGGCGGTTGGTCTGCTGTTCTTCTTCGGAGTGGTCTGCCCGGCCGTATGGTCGAGGAAGCCCCAGCGCAGGCGAGCAGCCCTCCATGCGATGAACGCACTCATCGGCCGCAGCCCATTGAGCACACCCGAGCCTCAGTAGGTTGTGGGGTCAGGGCGAATGAGCGCCCTGACCCCACGGACCCACCAGCCCGATCCCAGGGTCGGCGCAGCCTGACCACGGTGTATCAGCCCGGACCGCTTCTTCCCGCCCTGGCGACCAACTACCTTTGACACCGCTCCCGGTGGGTGGCGATCAGGTCGCGGTACCAGGCCCACGAGGCCTTCGGGGTGCGGCGCTGGGTGGTGAAGTCGACGTGGACGAGGCCGAAGCGCTGGTGGTAACCCTCGGCCCGTCGAACGGGCTGTCATTGTGGCAAGACCTTGGCCGAAAGGCACTGGCTCTCATCAAGTCAACTATCCGACGGAGGAGTTGACGCACTCTGCCAGCCCGTCCACGCCGCGGACCGCACCGGCGTGGACGACTCCGGCGCGGGCGCGCAGGCGGCGGAGCATCCGGGCGTCCTGGAAGCCGGCCGCGCGGGCGGCGGCCTCCGTGGTGGCGCCGTGCGCGATGAGGTGCTCCGCCCGCTCGACGCGCAGTTCCTGCTGGTAGCGCAGCGGGGTGAGTCCGGTGGCCTCGGTGAAGTGGCGGGTGAGGGTACGCTCGCTGACGCCCGACGCGCCGGCGAGGTCGGCGAGGCTGAGCCGGGCGGTGAAGCGGGCGTCGATCAGGTCCTGCACCCGGTGGACGGCGTCGACCAAGTGGGCGCGGTGCCGAAGCATCACGCTGACCTGCCGCTCGTCGCCGTTGCGGCGCGCGTAGACGACCATCTCCCGGGCGATCCGGGCGGCCGCTGCCGGCCCGTGCCGGACGGCGACCAGATGCAGGGCCAGGTCGATGCCGCTCGCGATGCCGGCCGAGGTCACCACCCGGTCGTCCACCACGTACAGCACGTCGCGCACTACCACCGTCCTCGGGTAGCGGCGAGCCAGTTCGTCCTGGAGGTCGTGGTGCGTGGTGCAGCGGCGCCCGTCCAGCAACCCCGCCCGGCCGAGCGCGTCCGCGCCCGCGCAGACGCTGGCGACCGTACCGCCGGCCGCGTGGTGGGCGGCCAGCCGCTCCAGCGTCGCCGGGGAGAGGTCCCGGTGTGCCCGCAGCGTCGACGCCCGCCAACCGGGGACCACGATCAGGTCGTCCGGCGTGAGCCGGGGCCACTCGACGGAAGCCCGCAGCGTGAGCCCCTGCGCCGTGGGGACGTCCTCCTGCTCGGCCACGTAGCCGACCGCGTAGCCGAGCCCGTGGTCGGCCGCCGTCGAGAACACCTGGGCGGGCCCGGCGAGGTCCAGCAGGTGCAACTGCGGGACCAGCAGGAAGACGACGCGGGTCACGATCCGGTCAACTCCTTCACGGTGGTGACGGTGGCGAAGCGGCCCGCCAGAGCGTACTCGGTACGGGCGATGATCTCCTCCGTGGAGAGCGTGCGCGGATCGGCGAGGATCTCGTCGAGACTGCGCCCGGCCGGCGCGTCGCGATGCTCGATCGGATGGGTGGCGGTCGCGTCGACCACGAACGTGACGGCGTAGCCGAGGTCGGCCGCCACCCGGGTGGTGGTCTCACAGCACTGCTCGGTGCGAATGCCGCTGACCACCAGTTCGCGGATCGCTTGCCGGGTGAGCAGCTGCTGCAGGTTGGTGGTGGTGAACGCGTTGTGCGAGGTCTTGGTGACGACCGGCTCACCCTCCATCGGCACCAGCCCCTCCATCAGGCGGACGTGACCGAGGACGGGGTCGAACACCGTCCCGGTACCGGGCTCGGCGTGCAGGACCCAGACGACGAGGTCGCCCTTGGCCCGGGCGTGCTCGACGAGCCGGGCAACCTGCCCGACGATCCCGGGGTTGGAGACGGCCGCCCAGTTCTCGCGGCGGCGGAAGGATTCCTGGACGTCGATGACGAGGAGTGCGTTGGTCATGCCTCGATCCTCACCGCCGCGGGGTGCCCGGATGAAGACCCCATCGGGCCTGGATGCGGAACGATCCGGTCAGGACGGGCTGAACGAGCGGCCGGAACGGACGCCGTCCAGGCCGGTAGGCCGCGGGCGCCGTCGCGGGGCTCCGCGGTGGGGGTTGGTGATGCCGCCGAGCACCCCACCGAGCGGTAGGGGCTGCGCGGCGCCGGCCGCCGGGTCATTTCGACGCCGCCGGAACGGTCACCGGCGACGAACCGCCGGGCACCAGCAGGTGCGGCGTCCCGCTGCCGTCCGCCGGCACGCTCCAGACGTCGGTGCCCTTCCCGTCCTGGGCCGGCAGCGCGTACCCGAGCGTCTCCCCGTCGAGCCAGGCCGCCTGATCGTCCACGCTGCGCGACTCGGCCAGCGGGTGCTCGCGCAGTCCCGCCAGTTCCAGGACGTGGAGCCGCCAGGGCGCCGCCGGGTCGGCCGAGACCTTCTTCTTGAAGGCGATCCGGGTACCGTCCGGCGAGAGCGAGGGGCACTCGACGTTCTCCCGCAGTGTGCGGGCCGACCACGCCCGGAGGTCGCCCTCGACCAGGTGGGTCCGGCCGCCGGTCGAGACGGTGGCGTAGAAACGGTTGTCGTCCGAGGCGAAGTTGACGCCCCAGTAGTTGACGTCGGCGGCGTGGTAGCGGGCACCGTCGACGGTCAGCGGGATGGACTCGACCGACTTGACCAGGTAGCCGGTGCGCAGGTCCAGGATCGACGTCCGGGTGGAAAAGGTACCCGCCGCGTAGGAGTCCCCCACGGCGAAGGTGGTCCAGGAAAGCAGTTGCCCGGAGGCCGACACCCGGGCCCGGTTCGGGATCCCGGGCACCGTCACCGTCTGGAGCTCGGTGAACCGTCGGTCGTACACCACCGCTTGGGTACGTGCCGGGGTGCCGGGCAGCGCCCGCAGGCACAGGGCCCGGTCTCCCCCGGCGTGGAAGCGGACACAGGACGGCCCGTCCGGCACCCCCGGGCTGCGGGCGACCCGCCCGCTGGCGGTGTCCCGGTAGTAGAGCCCGGGCTCGTCCAGGGTGAACGAGCTCTCCGCGGCGACGAGCCGCTGCCCGCCGTTGCGCTGCCGGGCGTGCAGCACGTACCCCAGCGAACCGCCCAGCAGTACCAGAGCGGCTGCGATCAGCACCACTGGACGCGCCTTCACGAGGCCTCCCTCTCCGGCAGGATCCGCCATGCTGCGACAAGTGCGGCGGCCAGCCCGAGTGCGGCCACCGCCAGGGCCGGGCGCGGCCCCCACCACGTCCAGGCCGCACCGAAGCCGGCCGCACCGACCAGCCGGGCGAGCGCCTGGCCGGTCTGCAGCACCGCGAGGCCGCTCGCGCGGCCGTCGAGCGGCAGCACCGGCCCGGCCAGTGCCATCAGCACGCCGTCCGTGGCGGCGTAGAAGACGGCGAGGAGCACCAGGACGAGTAAGGCCACCGGCCATCCCGGCGGGGCCATCAGGGTGAGGTAGGCGGCGAGCAGCGCGGCGTGCCCGCAGAGGAACGGAATGCGCCTCCCGGTCCGGTCCGCGATCCGGCCCGCCGGTACGGCCAGCAGCAGGTAGCCGGCCGCAGCGCCGAGCGGCAGCAACGGGAAGAGCAGGGGCGGCAGGTCCAGGCCGCGTTGCAGCAGAAGGTAGAGGAAGGAATCGCCGATCGTCGCTGCCCCCAGTAGTGCGGCGGCCGTGACGACCCGCCGGAACACCGGATCGCCGAGTGCCCTGCTCCTCCTCCTTTCGGTGGGCGTCGACTCGGCGGCCGCTACCACCGCCCCGGCCACCCCGGCCCCCGGCGCCGGCGCCGCCCCCGCCCCCGCCGGGACGAACAGGACCAGCACCAGCACGCCGAACAGCCCGATGGCGAAGCTGACCACGAAGACCGCGTCGTACGCGTCCGTAGTCGCCCACAGAACCGCGAACGCCACCAGGGGTCCGAGCAGCGCCCCCGTGGTGTCCATCGCCCGGTGCACGCCGAACGCCCGGCCGAGCGCCTCCGGCGGTGCGCTGAGCGAGATCATCGCGTCCCGCGGCGCGGTCCGCACGCCCTTGCCGAGCCGGTCGGCGGCCAGCGCGGCGGCGATGCCGCCGGCCGCCCCGCCGGCCAGCAGCAGCCCGAGCCGCGAGAGCGCCGAGAGCAGGTAGCCGGCCCCGGCGACGGTCCGGTGCCGGCCGCCGCCGCGGTCGGCGAGCCTGCCTCCGAGCAGCCGGACCACCGCCGTGGCGCCGTTGAACAGCCCGTCGAGGAAGCCGAATTGCAGGGGCGAGAGCCCGAGGCCCAGCACCAGGTAGAGCGGCAGCACGGCGGTGACCATCTCCGAGGAGACGTCGGTGACCAGGCTGACCGCGCCGAGCGCGATGACCGTGCCGGGGACGCGCCGCCCCTGCCCGGCGGGGCGGGGCGGCGCGTCCGGACGGCGGCCGGTGGTGGCCAGGTACATCATCAGTGGCAGCTGTACTTCGGGCTGGTGTCCTTGACCTGGCCGTCCGTTCCGACATAGCTCCAGCCGTAGCCGGAGTCGGTGAAGTCCAGCTTCAGCACGCCGTACTCGCCGCTGATCCGCTTCTGGCTGTTCGGCTGGACCTGCTCGATCGGGTACGGCTCCGCGCCGCCCATGCCGCCGACGATCTCCACGATCCCGTCCGCGGTGGCCTTCCCGTCCGGGTCCTGCGGGGCGAACCGCTCGTAGTGGTGGTCGTGCCCGTTCAGCACCAGGTCGGCCTTGGCACCGTAGAGGATCTTCCACACCGGCCGGGAGACCGGGTCGTTGCCGTGCCCGCCCGAGGAGTACAGCGGGTGGTGCCAATAGGCGGCCACGCACTTCTTCGCGTTGGCCGCGAGGTCGGCCTTGAGCCAGTCGATCTGGGCGCTCTGGTCGAAGGCGTTGGAGTCCAGGGCGACGAAGTGCCAGTTGCCCTCGTCGAAGCTGTACCAGCTCTTTCCCTGCGGGTAGGCGATGCTGCCGAAGTACGCCTTGTACCCGGCGAGCGACCCGGCCGGGTCGTAGGTCTCGTGGTTGCCCGGCACCGGGTGGGTCTTCGCCTTGAACGCCCCCCAGGTCTTGTCGTAGTAGTTGCGGAAGTCCGTCAACCTGGCGTCGTCGTACTGGTTGTCACCCATCGTCAGGTAGAACCTCGGGTCGATCCGCTGGGCCAGCGCGGCCGTCTTCGGATGCGCACAGCCGCTGTCCGAGGCGGTGCACTGCGCGGCGATGTCGCCCGCCGCCACCACGGTGAACGCCCCGCCCGGCGTGGTGCCGGTCGGTGACGGGCCGGTCGGTGACGGACCGCCGTCCGGCACCCCGTACACCTGCATCTCGAACAGCGAGTACCCGTACGACGTCCCGCGCGCCGTCCCGTACATCCGGACGTAGCGGCCCCTGGCTCCCAGCCCCGGCCAATCGTCCGTCCCGCCGTTGCCGGCCTTCTCCTCCGCCACCGTCGTCCAGGTCACGCCGTCCGCCGACACCTCGACCCGGTACGCCTTCGCGTAGGCGGCCTCCCAGCTCAGCTTCACCCGCGAGATCCCCGCGCTCCCTCCGAGGTCCACCAGCAGCCACTGCGGGTCCTCTCCCTCCGCACTCGCCCACCGCGTGGAGGCGCTCCCGTCGAACGCCTTCCCCGCCGCGTACGACGACCCCTCGGCGGACGAGGCCGTCGCGGCCTTCCCCTGCGAGATCAGCGGATCGCCCGCCGCCCCCGCCCGCTCGGACCAGCCGAGCAACAGGCCGCCGAGCAACGCGAGCACAGCGGCGAACACTCCGACACGAACAGGCCTTGCCGAGACACCCAGACGCATCCCTGACTCCATGACCTTGAGAAACGGCGAGAGCTGGACTCCGGTCCACACCACACGAACTCACCGGCAAGCGGCGTCACACCGCCGCGGCGGCCGGGTCAGAGCTCTCACTGAGCGCGTCACGTCCCTCCTGCACGGACGCCGCGCCAAGCCGCCAGCCGACAGCGTAATAGAAAGTAAAGTTCCCTATCAATAGGGCGACGACACCGTCCCGTCGCCCGCATCGTGCCGCCGCCCGGCCCGAGTGCCCCACAGGGCAATCGGATTGACCGTCCGTCATGATCCATCGCCGCAGACCGTTCCCGGTGTGCCGCGACGCGATCGCGGTACCGGGCGCACGAGGCCTTCGGCGTGCACGCTGCACTGGCCGACTTCGTCCGGCCGTGCTCGGCCCCGCCGCTCACAGAGCGCACATGAATCGCTCACAACCCACAGGGAAGGACCAGGTCATGGCCTCCAGTGCGCCCCCGCCGCCCGGCGCGGCGCCGAACTCGATCACGGCCCCGATCCCCGACCAATCCGCCCGACCTCGACCCACGCCGGGGCGCCGACCGTCAGAGCGCGAAAGACAGCTCGGCATCGGTGTCAAGGCTGGTATCAGCGGCCTGAGGCGCCCGGCAACCCAGGGCTAACGAGCCCACCGCGCTCGGTGGGTGGCGATCAGGTCGCGGTACCAGGCGTACGAGGCCTTCGGGGTGCGGCGCTGGGTCTCGAAGTCGACATGAACGAGGCCGAAGCGCTGGTGGTAACCCTCGGCCCATTCGAAGTTGTCGAGGAGGGACCAGGTGTAGTAGCCGCGGATGTCGATGCCTTCGGCGGCGGCGCGGGCGAGGGCGTCGAGGTGGGCGGCCATGAAGTCGATGCGGGGCTGGTCGGGGTCGGTCTCCTCGGTGACGGAGCAGCCGTTCTCGGTGATGGTGATCGGCGGGAGGGCCTTGCCGTAGGTGTCCCGCAGGCCGAGGAGGAGTTGGCGGAGGGCGTCGGGGACGACGGGCCAGCCGAAGGCGGTGTGGGGGACGTCGGGGATGTCGACGAGGTCGAAGGGCAGGCCCGGGTCGGTGGGGGCGGCGACGCGGGTGGGGTTGTAGAAGTTGAGCCCGAGGCCGTCGAGGCCGGGGGTGTGGATGAGGTCGAGGTCGCCGTCACGTACGGCGCCGAAGAGGTCGTCGGGGACGCCGAGGACGGAGAGGTCGGGGTAGCGGCCGAGCAGGACGGGGTCGGTGAACAGCCGGTTGTGGAGGGCGTCGTAGGCGGCTGCGGCGGCGAGGTCGGCGGGGCTTGAGGAGGCCGGCTCGACGGGGGTGAGGTTGTTGGAGAGCATCGTCTCCAGGCCGCGGTCGTGGAGGACGGAGGTGGCCAGGCCGTGGGCGAGGAGCTGGTGGTGGGCGGCCGGGAGGGCTTCGAACATCAGGGTGCGGCCGGGGGCGTGGGTGCCGAGGGCGTAGCCGAAGACGGTGTGGACGAAGGGCTCGTTGAGGGTGATCCAGGCGGGGACGCGGTCGCCGAGGCGGTCG
>NZ_JBIVVI010000139.1:0-11350 GCF_044757675.1 Kitasatospora sp. NPDC091257 | reverse complement strand
CCCCCGCCTCCCGGCGCCGCACCCGCCCCCTGGAGTCCCCGTGTCCCCGCACACCCGCCCCGCCCAGCGCACCCTCGGCACCACCGGGCCGGTCACCTCGGCCCTCGGCCTCGGCTGCATGGGCATGTCCGACCTGTACGGCCCGGCCGACGAGGCCGAGAGCATCGCCACCATCCACGCGGCCCTCGACGCCGGAATCACCCTCCTCGACACCGGCGACTTCTACGGCATGGGCCACAACGAGCTGCTGATCCACGAAGCGCTGCGCGGCCGCGACCGCGAGAGCGTGCAGATCAGCGTGAAGTTCGGCGCCCAGCGCGGCCCCGACGGCCAGTGGCTCGGCTACAGCACGAGCCCCGCCGCCACCAAGACCGCGCTCTCCTACACCCTGCGCCGCCTGCGCACCGACCACATCGACGTCTACCGCCCGGCCCGTCTGGACCCGGACGTCCCGATCGAGGAGACCGTCGGCGCCATCGCCGACCTGGTGAAGGCCGGCTACGTCCGCCACATCGGACTCTCCGAGGTCGGCGCCGACACCCTGCGCCGGGCCGCCGCCGTCCACCCGATCAGCGACCTCCAGATCGAGTACTCGCTGCTCTCCCGCTCGATCGAGGCCGCCGTCCTGCCCGCCGCCCGCGAGCTCGGCATCGGCATCACCGCGTACGGCGTGCTCTCCCGCGGCCTGCTCAGCGGCCACTGGGACCGGGAACGCGCCCTCGCCGGCACCGACTTCCGCAGCCACAGTCCGCGCTTCCAGGGCGAGAACCTGGCCCACAACCTGGCGCTGGTCGAGGCCCTGCGCGAGATCGCCGCCGCGCGGGGCGCGACCGTCGCCCAGGTCGCCATCGCCTGGGTTGCCTCGCGCGGGCAGGACGTCGTCCCGCTGGTCGGCGCCCGCCGCCGGGACCGTCTGGCCGAGGCCCTCGGCGCGCTCGACGTCACGCTGACCGGGCCCGACCTCGCCGCCGTCGAGGCCGCCGTACCCGCCGGCGCCGCCGCAGGTGACCGGTACGCTGCCGCACAGATGGCCCACCTGGACAGCGAGCACTGACCGCACCACCGGCGCCGACGCCGCACGACCCGACCGCACGACCCAAAGGACGGACCTCCCCGTGACCACGGACACCACACTCACCGCCGAGCAGATCCTGATCGCGGCGGAGGACGTCCTCCGGCGGTTCGGCCCGGCCAAGGCCACCGTCGTGGACGTCGCCCGCATCCTCGGCGTCAGCCACAGCAGCGTCTACCGGCACTTCCCCAGCAAGGCCGCGCTGCGCGAGGCGGTCACCCAGCGCTGGCTGGACCAGGCGCACCACGAGCTGGCGACCGTCTCCAGCGAGGGCGGCCCCGCCTCCGAACGGCTGCACCGCTGGCTGAGGACGCTGTTCACGGCCAAGCGGAAGAAGGCGCTGGACGACCCGGAGCTGTTCGCCACCTACATGGTGCTGGTCGAGGAGAACAGCGGCCTGGTGGACGCCCATGTCGACACCCTGGTCGACCAGATCGCGCAGATCGTCACGGACGGCACGGAGCGCAAGGAGTTCAAGCTCACCCACATCCGCAACACCGCCCGCGCCGTCTTCGACGCCACCAGCCCCTTCCACGACCCGGCCTACGCGTCCACCTGGTCCACGCCCGGGGTCGACGACCGGTTCGAGGCCGTCTGGAAGCTCGTCCTCGGCGGCCTGAAGGTGACGTGACGGTACGTCAGCGCGCGGGGCGCCGGCGAGCGACGGGAAACCCGTTCGCCGGCGCCCCGCCCGTCCGGCAGACTGCCGCGCACAGTTGATCTCACTCGGAGGATGACATGCGTACGGCCCGCCCGGTCCTGGACAGCCTGGAGGGGCTCGCCCTCGGCGATGCCTTCGGCGACCGCTGGTTCTCGGTCCCGCCGGACGAGGCAGCCGCCGCGCTGGCCGCCCGTCTGGTCCGGCGCGCGCCCTGGCACTGGACCGACGACACCGCCATGGCGCTCGTGCTGGTCCGCCACCTGCTCGGTGCGGGAGAGGTCCGGCCGGACGCGCTCGCCCGGGAGTTCGCCTCCGAGTGCGCCCGCGAGTACGGCCGCAAGTACGGCCCGTCGATGCACCGGGTACTGCGCGGGATCGGCACCGGCGGGGACTGGCGCGCCATCACCGCGGGCCAGTTCGAGGGCCAGGGCTCGCACGGGAACGGCGCCGCGATGCGGGTCGCCCCGCTGGGGGCCTGGTTCGCCGACAACCTCGACACGGTGGTCCGGCAGGCCGAACTGCAGGCGCTCACGACCCACTTCCACCCGGAGGCGGTCGCCGGCGCGGTGGCGGTCGCCCTCGCGGCGGCGCTGGCGGTCCGGAGCCGGGGCGGAAGCCCGCCCGGCCGGGCCGAGTTGCTGACCGAGGTCGCCGGACGGCTGCCGGACTGCGAGGTCCGTTCCGGGCTGCGGATCGCCGCCCGGCTGCCCGGGCACACCAGCGTCCGGCACGCCGCCAGCGTGCTCGGCTCGGGGACCCTGATCTCCGCCCCGGACACCGTGCCGTTCGCCCTCTGGTCCGCGGCCGGGCACCTGGACTCGCTGCCCGAGGCCGTCTGGCACACCCTGGAGGGCTGGGGCGACAAGGACACCACCTGCGCCGTCGCCGCCGGCGTGGTCGCCGCCCGGACCGGACTCGCGGACGTGCCGCCCGGCTGGCTCGCCGCCCGCGAGCCCCTCCCGGACTGGGTCGCCGAGGCGTCCGGGGCCGCCGGCCACGGGCCGGTGGTCAGCGGCGGGTGATGAAGCGGAACACCTTGTAGGCGAGGAGCAGGACCATCGCGCCGCCGATCGCCGACACCCAGGTCGTGATGTCAAGGAAGCTCACCTTCACCGCCCCGTGCATCCAGTTCGAGACGATCCAGGTGCCGATGTAGGAGCCGGTGATCCCGATCAGGGTGCTGCCGATCAGGCCGCGCTCACCCCTCGACATCGCCATCCTGGCCAGCGTCCCCGACACCAGGCCCAGCACGATCCACGCCATCCAGCTCATCCGCCGCCCCTTGCGTCATCGGTGTGACGACCCCGTCGAGCCCCCGGGTCCGACCGGAAGGACGTACGAGAGCCCCGCACCGTTCCAGCGCCCGGAAGGAGCGGTGCGAACCGGCCATCCGGGCGCGGCCGCTCCGGGCGGCGGAACCCCTCACGGCAGGCCGTCCCATGGCCTCCCGGGTACCGGCGACGGAACGAACCCGGCTGTCAGCGGCGCGAGTTGCCGAACAGCAGCCGGTAGACGATCAGCAGCACCAGGGCGCCGCCGATCGCCGACACCCAGGTCGCGGCGTCGAAGAAGTGCGCGGTGACCGAGCGGTGCAGGAAGTGCGACGCGATCCAGCCGCCGACGAACGATCCGGCGATGCCGATCAGGGTGGTCACGATCAGGCCGCCCGGGTCCTTCCCCGGCAGCAGCAGCTTGGCCAGCGCACCCGCCAGCAGGCCCAGCACGATCCACGCGACGATGCTCATTCCGACATCCCCTCCCGTCCGCGGCGCCCCGGGCCCCGTCCCGTGCGCTCTGCCCGGAAGGACGCCTCCGCCCGCCGCCCGGTTCCGCCGCCCGGTTCGGCCGCCCGGCCCACCACAGGGATCAGACGGGGTCAGCCACGTGGTCAGTCACGGCGCCCGCCACCTGCAGGCCGGCGTTCGATACCGGTCGGCGGGGCCGGACCGCCCCCGCGCGTGGCGCCCTTCCTGCCCGCCGCCGACGCCGAAATACTGCGACCATGCGCATCCTGATCGCCACCGCCGGCTCCCGGGGCGACGTGGCCCCCTTCACCGGGCTCGGCGTCCGCCTGCGGGCGGCCGGACATCAGGTGGCCGTCGCGACCCACGACACCTTCGCCGGGCCCGTCCGGGCCGCCGGGCTGGAGTACCGCCCGCTACCGGTCGACCCGCGCGCCGAACTCGCCTCCGCCGAGGGCCGGCGCCTGCTGCGGGCCGGCAGCGGACCGGGTGGAATCCTGCAACTCCTGCGGCTCGCCAGGAGGTTCATGCCGGCACTCGGCGAGGGCATCGCCGATGCCACGGCACTCGGCACCGATCTGCTGCTGACCACCAGCACCACCAGCGCGCTCGGCCAGGTCGCCGCCGAGGCGGTCGGCATCCCCAGCATCGGGCTGTACCTCCAGCCCCTCTCCCCCACCCGGGAGTTCGCGCCCGCCGTCACCGGCACCCGGTCGCTCGGCCGGTCCGGCAACCTGCTGGCGGGGCACGCCGTCCAGGCCGCGACGGACCAGCTCTTCGGGCCGGCCGTCCGCGGGCTGCGGCAGCGGCTCGGCCTGCCGCCGCTCGGCGTCGCCCGGGCCCGTCGCAACCACCCCGTCCTGCACGGCTTCTCGCCGCTGGTGGTGCCCCGGCCCGCCGACTGGCACCCCCGGCTGGACGTGGCGGGCTACTGGTGGCCGCCCGAGCGGCCGGACTGGACACCCCCGGCCCGGCTACTCGACTTCCTCGCCGCCGGACCGCCGCCGGTCTTCGTCGGCTTCGGCAGCCTGGTCGTCCCCGACCCCGAGCGGCTCACCGCCACCGTCCTCGCCGCCGCCCGCGCCGCCCGGGTGCGCCTCCTCCTCCAGTCCGGCTGGAGCGAACTGGCCGCCGAGGACTCGGACTCCGTCCTGACCATCGGCGACACCCCGCACGACTGGCTCTTCCCCCGCACCGCCGCCGTGGTCCACCACGCGGGCGCCGGAACCACGGCGGCCGCCCTCCGCTCCGGGACTCCCACCGTCCCCGTGCCCGCCCAGCTCGACGCACCGTTCTGGTCCGCCCGGCTGGCCCTGCTCGGCGTCTCCCCCGGGCCCGTCCCGCTGCGCACCCTGACCCCGGCCCGCCTCGCCACCGCCCTCCGCCTGACCCTCGACGACCCCCGCTACCGCACCCGCGCCCGGGCCGTCGCGGCGGCCCTGGCCGTCGAGGACGGCACCGCGAAGGTCCTCGCCGCCGTCGACCGGGCGGCGGCAGCGACCGGGTGAGGAGCGAACGGCAGGCGGCAGACGGCAGGCGACGGACGACGGACGACGGACGACAGCGAACAACCGACCACCAACGGCTGACAGATTTCAAAATCTGTCAGCCGTTCGCCGTCATCCGTCAGCCCTCCCCCGCCCGCGCAGCTCCCCTCCCGAACAGCCCGCTCAGCCCCAGGTACACCACGGCCGCCGCCGCGAGCCCAACGGCCCAGCCGTAATCGGCGAGCGGCTTGAGGACGGGGATCAGGCCGTCCGCCGGGAACGGACCCTGCTTCGCCCCATCGGCGTCAAGGGTGGAGTACGAGCCGCCGACCGCCAGCACGCCGCCCACCAGGAGCGCCGTGACGGCCCTCCAGTTCCAACCGGCCGCGTACCAGTACGCCCCGCCCGGCCGGTACAGCTCGGCGAGCCGGAGGCGGGTGCGACGCAGCACCCAGTAGTCGGCGATCAGCACTCCGCCGACGGTGCCGAGCAGGCCGCCGACCACGCCCAGCCAGGTGAAGATGTACACGTGCGGGTCGGAGATCAGCCGCCACGGGAGGATCGCGATCCCGACCACCCCCGTGATCAGCGCCCCGGTCCGGAAACCGACGAGGCGGGGCAGCAGGTTGGCGAGGTCGTAGGCGGGCGACACGACGTTGGCGGCGATGTTCACCGACAGCGTCGCGACCAGCACGGTCAGCAGCGCGAACAGGATGCCGACCGGGTTCTCCATCTTGGCGGCCAGCTGGATCGGATCCCACACCGGCACCCCGTAGACCGCCTCGGAGCCAGAGGTGACCAGCACGGACAGGAACGCGAAGAGCGTCATCGTGGTCGGCAGGCCGAGCGCCTGCCCGCGTATCTGGGCCCGCTGACTGCCGCCGAAGCGGGTGAAGTCGGGGATGTTCAGCGCGAGGGTGGACCAGAACCCGATCATGCCCATCAGCGCCGGGAAGAAGACCTTCCAGAAGCCGCCGCCCCACCCCAGCCTGGACGGCTGGTCGAGCAGCGGCCCGAGCCCGCCCGCCTTGACGGTGATCCACATCAGCAGCGCGAGCGCGCCGACGATGACGAACGGCGCCGCCCAGTTCTCGAACCGCCGCAGGGCCTCCATCCCGCGCGCGATGATGGCCATCTCGATCAGCCAGAACAGCAGGAACGAGAGCCACTGGGTCCACGGGTGTCCGCCGAACTCCCCCGCGGTGCGCCAGGATTCACCGAGCAGTTTGCCGGCCAGCAGAAAGATGCCCTCGCCGCCGATCCAGGTCTGGATGCCGAACCAGGCGCAGGCCACCGCCGCCCGCAGCAGGGCCGGCAGGTTGGCGCCGCGCAGCCCGAACGAGGCGCGGGCGAAGACCGGGAACGGGATGCCGTACTTGGTGCCGGCGTGCCCGGTGAGCAGCATCGGGACCAGCACGACGAGGTTGGCGAGTGCGATGGTCAGCACCGCCTGCTTCCAGTCCATGCCGAGCGCGACCAGGCCCGAAGCCAGGGTCCAGGACGGGATGTTGTGGGCCATGCCGACCCAGAGCGCGAGGAAGTTGTACGTGGTCCAGGTGCGCCGCGCCACCGGGACCGGCCGGAGGTCGTCGCTGGTGAATCCGTTGGGGGGCAACTGTCCGTCGGCCGGGCCCAGTTCGACCCGGCCGTCGGGGTGATGCAGCTGTCTGCTGCCACTGGTTTCGGTTCCGGACACGGACAACTCCCGTCCGCCACGGCCGAATCCGCGGCCGGGCTCAGGTTGGGGTCAGGGGCGGGTTCACAGGCAGCTTCACGGCCGGGTTCACAGACAGGCGCACAGGATGGTTCACGATCGGCGGCACGGGCAGGAGGTCACACGGAACTGCGCGGGCCGGCGTCACAGGTGCGGGATGACGTCCGTCCCGTACGCGTCGATGGTGGCCTCGATGGCGTCGTGCATGGCGTAGACGGCGAACTGGTCGACGCCGAGCGAGCGGAGCTCCGCCAACCGGGCCCGGTGCGCCTCTGCCGGGCCGATCAGGCAGAAGCGGTCGACGATCTCGTCCGGGACGAAGGCTGTGTCCGGGTTCCCGGCCCGCCCGTGGTGGCTGTAGTCGTAGCCCTGCCGGTCCTTGATGTAGTCGGTGAGCGCCTCCGGCACCAGGTCGGAGTGCTCGCCGTAGTGGCTGACCAGGTCGGCCACGTGGTTGCCCACCATCCCGCCGAACCAGCGGCACTGCTCCCGGGCGTGGGCGAGCGCCTCGGGCGAGTCGTCGGCGGTGACGTAGGCCGGGGCGGCGACGCAGACGGTGACCGAGTCCGGATCCCGGCCGGCCTCGACGGCGGCGGCCCGTACCGCCTTGATCATGAACTCGGTCAGATACGGATCGGCCAGCTGCAGGATGAAACCATCGGCCTGACGACCCGTCAGGTTCAGTGCCTTCGGACCGTACGCCCCCATCCAGATCGGCAGCGACGCTCCGGAGCGGACCCACGGCAGGTGCATCTCGGTGCCGTCCACCTCGGCGGTGCGCCCCTCGGCCAACTCCTTGATGGCGTGCATGGCTTCGGAGAGCCGGGCGAGGGTGGCGGGGCGTCGTCCGGCGACCCGCATGGCGGAGTCGCCGCGGCCGATGCCGCAGACGGTCCGGTTGCCGTACATGTCGTTGAGCGTGGCGAAGGTGGAGGCGGTCACCTCCCAGGTGCGGGTTCCCGGGTTGGTGACCATCGGGCCGACGGTCATCCGCTCGGTCTCGGCGAGGATCCGGCTGTAGATGACGAAGGGCTCCTGCCACAGCACGCAGGAGTCGAAGGTCCAGCCGTGGCTGAAACCGGCCTGCTCGGCGCGGATCATCCGGTCGATGAGCAGCCGGGCGGGCGGGTCGGTCTGAAGGACGAGGCCGATGTCCATGGAGGGCTCCAGGTAAGGGTTCTGCCCGCCGCCGACCGGCCACCGACCGGATCGGAGCGGCGGGCGGACGGCGGTCGGACGGCGAGCGGTGGAACGGCGAGCGATGGAACGGCGAGCAGGCGGCGCCAGGTGACGCCGAACGGCGGAAGGGGCGGGAAGCGGGAGAGGGCTCAGACCAGGTACTGGCAGGTGTCCCGGCGCAGGAAGGCGCCGTGGCCGGCCCGGCCGAGCCAGGCGCCGTCGTCCAGCACGACGGTGCCGCGCGACATCACCATCCTTGCCCGGCCGGTGAGTCGGCGGCCCTCGTAGGCCGAGTAGTCCACGTTCATGTGGTGGGTCGCGGCGGAGACGGTCTGCACCGCGGTGGGGTCGTAGACCACCAGGTCGGCGTCGGCGCCCGGGGCGATCGTGCCCTTGCGCGGGTGCAGGCCGAACATCCGGGCCGGGGTGGTGCAGGCGATCTCGACCCAGCGGCGCCGGCTGATGTGCCCGTCCACCACGGCCTGGTGGAGCAGGTCCATCCGGTTCTCGACGCCGGGCAGGCCGTTGGGGATCTTCGAGAAGTCGCCCCGGCCCAGCTCCTTCTGCCCGACGAAGCAGAACGGGCAGTGGTCGGTGGAGACCACCTGGAGGTCGTTGGTGCGCAGCCCGCGCCAGAGCGCCTCCTGGTGCTCGCGCGGCCTGAGCGGCGTGCTGCACACGTACTTGGCGCCCTCGAAGCCGTCGGCGCCCTCCTCGGCGAGGTTGTCGGTGGAGAGGAAGAGGTACTGCGGGCAGGTCTCGCCGAAGACGTTGAGGCCGGTGTCCCTGGCCTGGGCGATTTCGGCGAGCGCGGCGGCGGCGGAGACGTGCACCACGTAGAGCGGGCTGCCGGCCACCTGGGCGAGCTTGATCGCCCGGTGGGTGGCCTCCGCCTCCAGCAGTTCGCGGCGGACCTCGCCGTGGTAGCGGGGAGCGGTCCTCCCGGCGGCGAGCGCCTGCTCGACCAGGACGTCGATGGCGATGCCGTTCTCCGCGTGCATCATGATCAGCCCGCCGTTGGCGGCGCCGCGCTGCATGGCGCGCAGGATGCGGCCGTCATCGCTGTAGAAGACGCCGGGGTAGGCCATGAAGAGCTTGAAGGAGGTGGACTCTCCGGAGTCCACGAGGGCGTCCATCTCCTTCAGCACGGCGTCGTTGACGTCGGAGACGATGGTGTGGAAGGCGTAGTCGATCGCGCAGTTGCCCTCGGCCTTGGCGTGCCAGGCGTCCAGGCCCTCGCGCAGCGAGCCGCCGACCGGCTGGACGGCGAAGTCCACGATGGTGGTGGTGCCGCCCCAGGCGGCGGCCCGGGTGCCGGTCTCGAAGGTGTCGGAGGCCGCGGTGCCGCCGAACGGCAGTTCCATGTGGGTGTGGGCGTCGACGCCGCCCGGGATGACGTAGTGGCCGGTGGCGTCGATGACGGTGTCGGCGGTCCAGGCCCCGGCGGCGGAGCTGCCGGTGGCGGCGAGGGCGGCGATGCGCTCGCCCTCGATCAGGACGTCGGCGTGGACCTCCTCGGTCGCGGTGATGACGAGGCCGCCGCGGACGACGGTGCGCTGGTGCGGGTCGCGGGCGGCCCGCACGTCGTTGGTGGTCATCGCGCTGCTCCTCACGCCTCGGCGAGCGGTCCGTAGGCGTCGGGCCTGCGGTCGCGGTAGAACGCCCACTGCTGGCGGACCTGCTCGATCAGGCCGAGGTCGAGGTCGCGGACGACGAGTTCCTCCTCCTTGTCGGAGGCGACGTCGCCGACGAACTGGCCGCGCGGGTCCACGAAGTAGGAGGTGCCGTAGAAGTCGTTGTCGCCGTACTCCTCGGTGCCGACGCGGTTGATCGCGGCGACGAAGTACTCGTTGGCGACGGCGGCGGCGGGCTGTTCGAGCTGCCAGAGGTAGGCGGACAGGCCGCGGCTGGTGGCCGAGGGGTTGTAGACGATCTGCGCGCCGGCCAGGCCCAGGGCGCGCCAGCCCTCGGGGAAGTGGCGGTCGTAGCAGATGTACACGCCGACCTTGCCGACGGCGGTGTCGAACACGGGCCAGCCGAGGTTGCCGGGCTTGAAGTAGTACTTCTCCCAGAAGCCCTTGACCTGCGGGATGTGGTGCTTGCGGTACTTGCCGAGGTAACTGCCGTCGGCGTCGATGACGGCGGCGGTGTTGTAGTAGACGCCGGGCTGCTCCTCCTCGTAGACCGGGACGACCATCACCAGCCCGAGTTCGCGGGCGAGTTCCCGCATCCGGCGCACGGTGGGACCGTCGGGAACGGTCTCGGCCCAGCGGTAGTGCTCGGCCTCCTGGACCTGACAAAAGTACGGGGAGTTGAAGACCTCCTGGAAGCCGATGATCTTCGCGCCCTGGGCGGCGGCCTCGCGGGCGTACCGCTCGTGGAGCGCGATCATGCTCTCCTGGTCGCCGGTCCAGCGGGTCTGAACGAGCGCGGCACGGACGATCTGCGACATGGGTACCTCCGCAACTCCGCGGTCCGGCCGTGCGGTCGGGCCCGCGGTCTGAGGGTTGACGGGGCGGGTCTGACCCGCGGTTCCGCTCGGGGAACCACAGGGTCTACGTGCGTAGAAAGCGATCTGTAGACGGTAGGCCCGGCCTCGGTGGCCTGACAATACGTTGACGGAAACGCGTCTGGGGAGATCTTGTTGCGCGGACACGCGGGTGGTCCCGGGTGCGATGAAAAGACGATCTACCCCGAGAGTCGCCTCCTTACTCGTTCGAGTGAAACCGAACGCCCGGGGTGCGCACATGGCGATGGCCGGGTAAGAGCCGCGTGAACTTCGCTGTGGATCGCGATGGACCGTCAGTCCTCGCTGGTTTCCTACGAGTTCGACGGCTCGGTCACGGGGGATCGAGGCGACCGAGCGGGGGCGACGATGACGGTGGTGCGGAATTCCGCGGCGGAAGCGGCGGAAGCGGCGGAATCGGCGGAAGCGGCGGAAGCGGCGGAAGCGGCGGAAGCGGCGGAAACTGCGGAAACTGCGGGAGCAGCAGGCACGGCGGGAGGCGAGGCGGGAGGCGCGGTTCCGGCTGGTACGACGGCGGGCGGAAGCCCCGCGGCGCGGCCGCCCGCGCTGCCCGCCTGGGCCGGCCTGCTGCTCGCCCTCGGCGCACTGGTCCCTGTCGTCCTCGGCGGGCTGCTGTTCCGGCACCGGGCACCGCAGGTACGGGACGTCGCCCTCCAACTGGCCGGTTCCCGTGCGGCCGCCGAGGCGGTGGTCGGGGGGCGCGTCGCGGACCACCTGGCCGCACTGCGAGCCGACGGCTGGCTGATCGGCGGCTACGCGCTGACGCTGCTCGCCACCGCACTGCTCGGTGGGTACCTGCTCGGACCGGCACGCCGACGGCTGCCGGCGCTCGCGGTCGGCGGCGGCGGACTGCTGGCGGCCTGCTGCGACCTCGGCGAGGACGCGTTGCTGCGCGTGGGGCTCGACGGCCTCCGCCCCGGCACGGGCGGCTCCGACACCCCCTCCGACACCCCCTTCGCCGCCGCCAC
>NZ_JBIVVI010000138.1:0-11454 GCF_044757675.1 Kitasatospora sp. NPDC091257 | reverse complement strand
CCCCGAAGCCGTCAAGTGGTCCAGACCACAGGTGGTTTTCGGCAGCCCTGTCCGCCATCCGGCCACCTCGCGGACAGCACCCGCCCCGACACCTATGCTGGTCGCGTCGGACAGCGCGGTCCGCACGCGTCACACCCGCCACACCCGTGTGGACCTGTGACGATGAGCCGTTGCCGAACCCCACCACCAGAGGGAGCCAGCCGTGACCGCTCCGGTCCCCACCCCGGCGGACAGCCCCACGCCCGTCGTCGCCGACAATGCCGCCCTGCGTGCGGACATCCGACGCCTCGGCGACCTGCTGGGCGAGACGCTGGTCCGCCAGGAGGGCCCCCAGCTGCTGGGCCTGGTCGAACAGGTCCGCCTGCTGAGCCGCACCGACGGCGAGGCCACCGCCGAACTCCTCTCCGACATCGACCTGGACACCGCCGCCAAGCTGGTCCGGGCGTTCTCCACCTACTTCCACCTCGCCAACGTCACCGAGCAGGTGCACCGCGGCCGCGAGCTCGCCACCCGCCGCGCCCGGGAGGGCTCGCTGCTCGCGCAGACCGCCGACCAGCTCGCCGAGGCCGACCCCAAGCACCTCCAGGACACCCTGGCCCACCTCGCGGTCCGCCCGGTCTTCACCGCGCACCCCACCGAGGCCGCCCGCCGCAGCGTCCTCAACAAGCTGCGCCGGATCGGCGAGCTCCTCGACCGCATCCACCGCGACGAGGTCACCTCCGGCCTGGCCGCCGCCGACCAGGCCCGCACCAGCAGCGCCAAGCGCTCCGCCGACCGCCGCCTGGCCGAGGTCATCGACCTGCTCTGGCAGACCGACGAGCTGCGCATCGCCCGCCCCGAGCCCACCGACGAGGCCCGCAACGCCGTCTACTACCTGGACGAGCTCTACCGCGAGGCCGTCCCCGAGGTCCTGGAGGAGCTGCACGAGGAGCTCGCCCGGGTCGGCCTGGGCCTGCCCGACGGCGTGCGGCCGCTCACCTTCGGCACCTGGATCGGCGGCGACCGCGACGGCAACCCCAACGTCACCCCGCAGGTCACCTGGGACGTCCTCAACCTCCAGCACGAGTACGGCATCAAGGACGCGCTCTCCGCGATCGACGACCTGCGCAACACGCTCTCCACCTCCGAGCGGCTGGCCGGCGCCTCGGTCGAACTGCTCGCCTCGCTCAACACCGATCTGCACCTGCTCCCCGAACTCAGCCCGCGCTACAAGCGGATGAACGCCGAGGAGCCCTACCGCCTCAAGGCCACCTGCATCCGGCTCAAGCTGGAGAACACCCGCGAGCGGCTGGCCGGCGGCACCCCGCACGTCGAGGGCCGCGACTACCTCGGCACCCGCGAGCTGATCGCCGACCTGCGGCTGATCCAGGACTCGCTGCGCGCCCACCGCGGCGAGCTCATCGCCGACGGCCGCCTCGCCCGCGCCATCCGCACCGTCGAGGCCTTCGGCCTGCAGCTCGCCACCATGGACGTGCGCGAGCACGCCGAGGCCCACCACCACGCCCTCGGCCAGCTCTTCGACCGGCTCGGCGAGGAGGCCTGGCGCTACGCCGACATGCCCCGCGAGTACCGGCAGAAGCTGCTCGCCAAGGAACTCCGCTCACGCCGCCCGCTCGCCCCCACCCCGGCCCCGCTGGACGAGGCCGGCACCAAGACCCTCGGCGTGTTCAACACGATCCGCCAGGGCTTCGAGCGCTTCGGCGACGAGATCGTCGAGAGCTACATCATCTCCATGTGCCAGGGTGCCGACGACGTCTTCGCGGCCACCGTGCTGGCCCGCGAGGCCGGTCTGATCGACCTGCACGCCGGCATCGCCAAGATCGGCATCGTGCCGCTGCTGGAGACCACCGACGAACTCCAGCAGGCCGACCGCATCCTCGACGAGATGCTCTCCGACCCGTCCTACCGCCTGCTCGTCTCGCTGCGCGGCGACGTCCAGGAGGTCATGCTCGGCTACTCCGACTCCTCCAAGTTCGGCGGCATCACCACCTCCCAGTGGGAGATCCACCGCGCCCAGCGCCGCCTGCGCGACGTCGCCCACCGCTACGGCATCCGGCTGCGCCTGTTCCACGGCCGCGGCGGCACCGTCGGCCGCGGCGGCGGCCCCTCGCACGAGGCCATCCTGGCCCAGCCCTGGGGCACCCTGGAGGGCGAGATCAAGGTCACCGAGCAGGGCGAGGTCATCTCCGACAAGTACCTGCTCCCCTCGCTGGCCCGGGAGAACCTGGAGCTGACCATCTCCGCCACGCTCTCCGCCTCCGCGCTGCACACCGCCCCGCGCCAGGCCCCCGAGTCGCTGGCCCGCTGGGACGCCGCGATGGACCAGGTCTCCGAGGCCGCCCACACCGCCTACCGCGGCCTGGTCGAGCAGGAGGACCTGCCGAAGTACTTCTTCGCCGCCACCCCGGTCGACCAGCTCGCCTCGCTGCACCTGGGCTCCCGCCCGTCCCGCCGCCCCGACTCCGGCGCCGGCCTGGACGGCCTGCGGGCCATCCCGTGGGTGTTCGGCTGGACCCAGTCCCGGCAGATCGTCCCCGGCTGGTTCGGCGTCGGCTCCGGCCTCGCGGCCGCCCGCGCGGCGGGCCTCGGCGGCGTGCTGGACGAGATGTACGGCGAGTGGCACTTCTTCCGCAACTTCCTGTCCAACGTCGCCATGACGCTGGCCAAGACCGACCTGCGGATCGCCCAGCACTACGTCGAGCAGCTGGTGCCCGGCGAACTGCGCCACGTCTTCGACGAGATCAAGGCCGAGCACGCGCTCACCCTGCGCGAGGTGCTGCGGCTCACCGGCGAGAACGAACTGCTGGAGCACAACCCGGTGTTGAAGCAGACCTTCGCCGTCCGCGACGCCTACCTCGACCCGATCTCCTACCTCCAGGTCGCGCTGCTGCGCCGCCAGCGCGAGGAGCTCTCGGCCGGGCGCCAGGACGACCCGCTGCGCGCCCGCGCGCTGCTGCTGACCGTCAACGGCATCGCCGCCGGCCTGCGCAACACCGGCTGACGGCCGCCCGAGAACGGCCGATGGGCCGGTGTCCCGTCCGGGACACCGGCCCATCGCCGTGAGGCTCCCGCTCCGCACGGAGGGGGTGCTGCTCAGTGCGGAACTCCCGCTCCGCACAGGGGTCCTGATCCGCGCGGGGGTCCTGATCCGCGCAGGGATGCTGATCCGCGCAGGGATGCTGATCCGCGCGGGGGTGCTACTCCGCCACCTCGCCCGCGCGCCTGCGCTTCAGCCACAGCGCCGCGCCGCCGGCCGCCACCACCAGGCCGCCGCCGACCGCCAGCAGCCCGGCGTCGGGGCCCATCGAATCGCCGAGCACCGGGCCGAACTGCGCCGCCGCCGGCTCCGGGGAGACCGCCGGGTCCGACTCGGCCACCGGCTCCGCGTGCGCCAGCGCACCGCCCGACAGCAGGACGCCGGCCACCCCCAGCGCACCGGCCGTACCGACCCGCCGCCCGAGCCGCTTCAGCCCGGCCACCCGGCTCCACCGCGCTCGGCGGACCGGACGCAATCCCCGCATCGAGAACTCCCCAGGACTCGTTCGCGTACCAAGCCGACGCTATCCGATCCCGCGCGGGGTTCTCACACCGAATCAGGTGTGGACGGGCAAGCGTTGTACGACCGTTGCGTACCCGCACACGGTCCTGACGGACGGTCAGCGGCGATCAGGAGTTGTACGTGCCCTGGGCCCGTTCCAGCCCCTCGGACAGCAGCGCCTCCACCGCGTCCGCCGAGCGGTCCACGAACCACTCCAGCTCCTTGCGCTCGGTCGAGGAGAAGTCCTTCAGCACGAAGTCCGCGACCTCCATCCGGCCCGGCGGACGGCCGATCCCGCAGCGCACCCGGTGGTAGTCCGGGCCCAGCGACTTGGTGATCGACTTCAGGCCGTTGTGGCCGTTGTCCCCGCCGCCCAGCTTCAGCCGCAGCTCCGCGTAGTCGATGTCCAGCTCGTCGTGGACCGCGATCAGCGCCGAGGCCGGCACCTTGTAGAAGTCGCGCAGCGCCGTCACCGGCCCGCCGGAGAGGTTCATGAAGGACATCGGCTTGGCCAGCACCACCCGCTTGCCCGCCAGCCGTCCCTCGGCCACCTGCGCCCGGCTCTTGTGCGCCTTGAACCTGGCGCCCATCCGCTGCGCCAGCAGGTCCACCACCATGAAGCCGATGTTGTGCCGGTTCCGGGCGTACTGCTCCCCGGGGTTGCCCAGCCCCGCCACCAGCCAGGGGCCGTCGTAGTCCTCGCTCATGCGCCCACCTCGCTGCGCTCGGCGGCCGCTTCGCGGACCGCGCACCTCTCCATGGCTCGCTCGCTGCGCTCGCTCACGCTTCTCTCCTCGCCTTCGCGCTCGACGTCATCATCCCGGACACACCGCTGCCCCGGTCGCTCCAGCGGGAGCGACCGGGGCAGCGGTCTCAGCAATTGGGCGACAGGAGGCTCAGGCCTCGGTGCCCTCGGCCTCGGCGGCCTCGTCCTCGACCGGGGCGGCCTGGGCGGCGATGACCTGCAGCACGACGGCGTCGGCCTCGACGGCCAGCGAGACGTTGACCGGCAGGACGATGTCCTTGGCGTGGATGGAGGCGCCGGCCTCCAGGCCCTCGACGGAGACGGTGACCGACTCGGGCAGGTGGGTGGCCTCGGCCTCGATCGGCAGGGACTGCAGGACGTGCTCCACCAGGTTGCCGCCCGGGGCCAGCTCGCCCTCGGTGTGGACCGGGATCTCGACGGTGACCTTCTCGCCGCGCTTGACCAGCAGCAGGTCGACGTGCTCGATGGTGCGCTTGATGGCCTCGCGCTGGACGGCCTTCGGCAGCACGTACTCGTCCTTGCCCTCGATCGGCACGACCAGCAGGGCGTTCGGGGTCTTCAGGGCCATCATCAGGTCGTGGCCGGGCAGGTTCAGGTGAACCGGGGCGTGGCCGTGGCCGTAGACGACACCGGGGACGAAGCCGGCGCGGCGGGCACGACGGGCGGCACCCTTGCCGAACTCGGAACGGGTCTCAGCGGCAATACGGATCTCGGACACGACTGCACTCCTCGTGGAAATGGCGCGGGGGTGCAGGCAACGCGAAAAACCGCCGGGACCACACCCTCAGTACGTTCGGGGGTCACTCGGCGGCAACGGCCTGCCGGGCGGACGGGAATCCGGCACCGGCAGCGCGTCGATCACGGATCGGGCACCCGTCGAACGGGCACACGGCATCCCTCGCCGAGCAGTTTCACGAGTCTAACCGCACCTGCGGCCTCCCGCGAAATCGGCGGCGGCCCCGGTCCGTCCGGACCGGGGCCGCCTGCACGGGCCTTCGTCAGTGCACACCCTCGAAGAGGCTGGTCACCGAGCCCTCCTCGAACACCTCGCGGATCGCGGCGGCGATCGACGGGGCGATGGAGAGCGTGGTGATCTTGTCCAGCTGGAGCTCCGCCGGGGTGGGCAGCGTGTTGGTGAACACGAACTCGCTGACCCGCGAGTTCTTCAGCCGGTCCGCGGCCGGGCCGGAGAGGACACCGTGGGTGGCCGCGACCACGACGTCCGCGGCGCCGTTGTCGAACAGCGCGTCGGCGGCGGCGCAGATGGTGCCGGCGGTGTCGATCATGTCGTCGACCAGCACGCAGACCCGGCCCTTGACGTCACCGACGACGTCGGCCGACAGGATGGTGTTGGCCTGGGTGATGTCGCGGCGCTTGTGGATGATCGCCAGCGGGGCGTCCAGCCGGTCGCACCACTGGTCGGCGACCTTCACCCGGCCGGCGTCCGGCGAGACGACGGTCAGCTTGGAGCGGTCGACCTTCCCACCGATGTAGTCGGCCAGCAGCGGCAGCGCGAACAGGTGGTCCACCGGGCCGTCGAAGAAGCCCTGGATCTGCGCGGTGTGCAGGTCCACGGCCATCAGGCGGTCCGCACCGGCCTGGCGCAGCAGGTCGGCGATCAGCCGGGCCGAGATGGGCTCGCGGCCGAGGTGCTTCTTGTCCTGGCGGGCGTAGCCGTAGAACGGCAGGATCGCGGTGATGCTCTTGGCGGAGGCCCGCTTCAGAGCATCGATCATGATCAGCTGTTCCATGATCCACTGGTTGATGGGAGCCGTGTGGCTCTGCATCACGAAGCAGTCCGCGCCGCGCGCGGAGTCCAGGAAGCGGACGTAGATCTCGCCGTTGGCGAAGTCCAGGGCCTTGGTGGGGACCAGCTCGGTCCCGAGCGCCTCGGCCACCTCCTTCGCCAGCTCCGGGTGGGCACGGCCGGAGAAGAGCTTCAGCTTCTTCTCACCCGACGTCGTGATCCCGCTCACTGCACCGTCTCCTCGCGTTGCGAACGCTGAACCCTCGACCCGGTGGCGGGCAGGCAGGGCCCGCTCGTGGCACGGGTAGGGGAATTGTCGGTACGCCTGGACACGGGCGGTAGGCCCAGTGGCGCACGTATGTCCCCAAGGTTACGCGCCCGCGCAGAAACCGTCCGCCTCGGGACCGCCCCCGGGCCCCCGGCCCGCCCGCTCAGGCCTGCTCGGCCCCGTCCGCCGCAGCCTGCGCGGCCTGCGCGGATGCCGTCCCGGGGCGCTTGCGCTCGACCCAGCCGTCGATGTTGCGCTGCGTGGCCCGGCTCACACCGAGCGCCCCGGCCGGGACGTCGCCGGTGATCACCGAACCGGCGGCGGTGTAGGCGCCGTCACCGATGGTGACCGGGGCGATGAACATGTTGTCCGAGCCGGTGCGGCAGTGCGCGCCGATGACCGTGCGGTGCTTGTTCACGCCGTCGTAGTTCACGGTGACCGAGGCCGCGCCGACGTTGGTGCCCTCGCCGATCGTCGCGTCGCCGATGTAGGACAGGTGCGGCACCTTGGCGCCCTCGCCCAGCTCGGAGTTCTTCACCTCGACGTAGGTGCCGACCTTCGCCTTGCGGGCCAGCCTGGCGCCGGGCCGCAGGTAGGCGTACGGACCGGCGGTGGCCAGCTCGCCCACCTCGGCGCGGTCGGCCGTGGTGTTGCTCACCCGGGCGCCGGCGCCGACCAGGGTGTCCTTGAGGGTCGAGTTCGGGCCGACCTCGCAGCCCTCGCCCAGGTGCGTGGCGCCCTGGAGCTGGGTGTTCGGCAGCACCACGGCGTCCGGCTCGTAGCTGACCTGCACGTCGAACCAGGTGGTCGCCGGGTCCACCACGGTGACGCCCTCGCGCATCGCCCGCTCCAGCAGGCGGTCGTTCAGCAGCCGGCGGGCCTGCGCCAGCTGGACCCGGTCGTTGATGCCCAGGATGTCCCGGTGGTCCTCGGCCACCACGGCGCCGACCCGGTGGCCCGCCTTGCGCAGGATCTCCAGGGTGTCGGTCAGGTACTCCTCGCCCTGCGAGTTGTCCGTGGTGAGCTCGCCCAGCGCCGCGGTGAGCAGCTTGGCGTCGAAGGCGAAGACGCCGGAGTTGATCTCGGTGATCGCGCGCTGGGTGGCGCTGGCGTCCCGCTCCTCGACGATCGCGGCGACGGTGCCGTCCTCGTCCCGCAGGATGCGGCCGTAGCCGAAGGGCTCCGGGACGACGGCGGTCAGCACGGTGACCCCGTTCTGCTGGGCGATGTGCGCGTCGGACAGCCGGCGCAGGGTCTCCCCGGTCAGCAGCGGCGAGTCGCCGGCGGTGACGATGACCGTGCCGTCCAGCGCCACACCGTCGGCGGCCAGCGACTCCAGCGCGGTGCGCACCGCGTGCCCGGTGCCGTTCTGCTCCACCTGCACCGCGGTGCGGGTGGCCGGGTAGTGCTCCGCCAGGTGTGCCTCGACCTGCTCGCGCTGGTGGCCGACCACCACGACCAGCTGGCCGGGCGTCAGCTCCCGGGCCGCCGAGACCGCGTGACCCACCAGCGAGCGCCCGCACACCTCGTGCAGCACCTTGGGCAGCTTGTTCGACTTCATCCGGGTCCCGCCACCGGCGGCGAGCACGACAACGGCGGCAAGCGAATTGGCACCCATGCGGGGAGGCTCCTCGGTAAGTTCACAGAGAGGGCAGAGCAGGCCCGGCCCGGACCCAGGCCGGTCGCCATTCGCACAGTCCGCCGAGCAGCACCGACAATACCGGCGCGAGGGAAAACGCCCGAACCCGAGGCGTGCAGAGGCTCCGCCGCTAGGATTCGAACCCAGACAAAGGCCTCCAAAGGGCCCTGTGCTGCCATTACACCACGGCGGACAGTCGTGTCAGACCCTACCGGAGAGGGCCCTGCCGTGGGTATCGACTTGCGTCGATCCGCGGGCCCGATTCCGCCCCCGGCGACCGAACGCGCCGGGCTTCCGGTTCATCCATCCAGTCGGGTGAATTCACTCAAGCGCCGCGCGGCGGAGTGTTCCCCTGGACACGGAGCGCAACCTACGATGCCGTAGGTTACGCCAACGTAGCTCCGCTTCTCTCCCGCTCCGGGACGCCGCAAAGGGACCCCCATGACCATCCAGGCCGGCGAGGCGCGCGCGGGGAACGCCGCGTCCCGCACCCCGCCTTCCGACTCCGATCCCGCCGATCCCACCGGTCCGGCCGAACCGGCCCTGATCACCGAGGCCGGCGGGCCCACCGACGCCGACGCCGCGGCCACCCGGCTGTCCGCCACCCGTGGCGGGGAGAAACAGGGCCTGGCCGAGCAGATCGCGCTCTCCCTGTTCATCCTCGTGCCGTTCACCGCCCTGGTCGCCGCCGTCCCGGTGGCCTGGGGATGGGGACTGGGCTGGACGGACCTCGCGATCACCGTCGCGATGTACTACCTCACCTGCCACGGCATCACCATCGGCTACCACCGCTACTTCACCCACGGCGCCTTCAAGGCCAACCGCCCGATGCGCCTGGCGCTGGCGATCGCCGGGAGCCTCGCGGTCGAGGGCCCGCTGGTGCGCTGGGTGGCCGACCACCGCAAGCACCACCGGTTCAGCGACAAGGACGGCGACCCGCACTCGCCGTGGCGCTACGGGGAGAGCGTCCCGGCGCTGATGAAGGGCCTGTGGTGGGCCCACATGGGCTGGATGTTCGACGAGGAGCAGACCTCGCAGGTCACGTACGCCCCCGACCTGGTGCGCGACCCGGCCATAAGGCGGATCTCCCGGCTGTTCTGGCTCTGGACCACCATCTCGCTGCTGCTGCCCGCGCTGATCGGCGGCCTGGTGAGCCTGTCCTGGGAGGGGGCGCTGTCCGCCTTCTTCTGGGGTTCGCTGGTCCGGGTGGCGCTGCTGCACCACGTCACCTGGTCGATCAACTCGATCTGCCACGCCGTCGGCCGCCGCCCGTTCCGCTCCCGGGACCGCTCCGGCAACGTCTGGTGGCTCGCCGTGCTCTCCTGCGGGGAGTCCTGGCACAACCTGCACCACGCCGACCCGACCGCGGCCCGGCACGGGGTGCTGCGCGGGCAGATCGACTCCTCGGCCCGGCTGATCCGCTGGTTCGAGCTGGCCGGCTGGGTCCGGGACGTCCGCTGGCCGGACGCGCAGCGGATCGCCGCCCGCCGCGCCGCATGAGGCGGCGCTTCCAGCATGATGTAGGGGTGAACGGGAGCAGCGCAGACAGCACAGGCGGTCACCACGGCACGCGGACGGACGCGGCGCCCGCCACGGCGCAGGCCCGTCCGCGGGCCGCTGCACCGGCGGCCGGCACCGGCGACGGGGGTCCGGACCGGGGCGCCGGCGGCGGCTCGACCGCGGCCCCCCGCCGCCGGGGCGGCCGGGTCCGGATGACCGGCAAGCAGCGGCGCGAGCAGCTGCTGGAGATCGGCCGGACGGTCTTCGCCGAACGCGGCTACGACGGCACCTCTGTGGAGGAGATCGCCGAGCGCGCCGGAGTGTCCAAGCCCGTGGTGTACGAGCACTTCGGCGGCAAGGAGGGGCTGTACGCGGTGGTCGTCGACCGCGAGATGCAGCTGCTGCTGGACATGGTGACCGGGGCCCTGACCGGCGGGCACTCGCGCGAGCTGCTGGAGCAGGCGGCCTTCGCGCTGATGGACTACATCGACACCTCGACGGACGGCTTCCGGATCCTGGTCCGGGACTCCCCGGTCGCCCAGTCGACCGGCACCTTCGCCTCGCTGATCAGCGACATCGCCACGCAGGTCGAGGACATCCTGGGCCTGGAGTTCAAGTCCCGCGGCTTCGACGCCCGGCTGGCCCCGATGTACTCGCAGATGCTGGTCGGGATGGTCGCGCTGACCGGGCAGTGGTGGCTGGAGGTCCGCAAGCCGGACAAGGCGACGGTGGCGGCGCACCTGGTGAACCTCGCCTGGCACGGGCTGGAGGGCCTGGAGCGGCACCCGAGGCTGGTCGGCGAGCGCACGGCCTGACCGGCCGGGGCCGGAACGCCCCGGCCCGGCCACGGCCCGTCCGGCTCAGCCCGACCGCCCGGCCCCCACGGCGAAGATCCGCCGGAACGGGAACACCGTCCCGTGCGGCCCGGCCGGATACGCCTCGCGGAGCAGCCGCCCGTACTCGGCGAGGAAGGCCGCCCGGTCGGCCGGGTCGGCGAGCCGGGTGAGGACCGGGCGCAGCGCGGTGCCCTTGACCCATTCCAGGACCGGGTCCGGCCCCGGCAGAAGGGTCAGGTAGGTGGTCTCCCAGACGTCCGGGAGGCAGCCGGCGGCGGCCAGGGCGTCGAGGTAGCGCTCGGGCGGATGGACGCCGGCCCGTACGGCCTCCTCGCCGAGCGCGTCCCGCCAGCGGGCGCTGCGGCGCAGGTCGGCGAGCAGGGTGTGGCTGGGGGCGTCGAAGTTGCCGGGCACCTGGAAGGCGAGCACCCCGCCGGGTTCGAGGGCGTCCGCCCAGCGCGGCAGCAGCGCCAGGTGTCCGTCCACCCACTGGAGGGTGGCGTTGGAGACGATCAGGTCGGGCCCGGCCGGGGCCGGGTCGTAGTCGCGGGCGTCGGCGAGCAGGTACTCGGCGTCGGGCTCGCCCTCGCTGCGGGCGGTGGCCAGCATCGGGGCGGAGTTGTCGACGCCGGTGAGGCGGGCCCGCGGCCAGCGCTCGCGCAGCACGGCGGTGGAGTTGCCGGGGCCGCATCCGATGTCCAGGATCACCTCGGCACCGGGGTGCGGGAGGGCGGGGACGCGGGCGAGCAGGTCGCGCAGCGGGCGGGTGCGTTCGTCGGCGAAGCGCAGGTACTGCGCCGGGTCCCAGACGGGGGTGGTCACGGTTCACCTCGCAGGTATCTCGACATCAAGATATCTCGCGGTAGCCTCACTGGCACATTTCTCGATGTCAAGAGACTTCACATCGACACATCCACCGATACACTGATCGTCATGGAGGACGAGGTCGACAGGCTGGTCGCAGCGTGGCGCCGGGAGCGCCCCGACCTCGACGTGGAGCCGCTGGAGGTGCTCAGCCGGGTCAGCCGGCTCGCCCGGCACCTGGACCGCGCCCGCCGCACCGCCTTCGCCGAGTTCGATCTCGCTGTTGGCGGGGCCTCCGCCGGTGGCCTCCCAGCCGGACCAGCCGCTGTTGGGTGCGGTCTGGTAGCGGTGGAAGA
>NZ_JBIVVI010000137.1:0-11463 GCF_044757675.1 Kitasatospora sp. NPDC091257 | reverse complement strand
CCCCTGGACCACCGCCGCCAGCCGCTCCTCGGCCGCCGCCACCTCCCGCAGCACCCGCCGGGCCTCCTCCGCGACCGCCCGCCCGACCGGGGTCAGCGCGCAGCCCTTGCCGGTGCGCTCCACCAGCTCCACGCCCAGCTGCCGCTCCAGCGCCTTGACCTGCTGGCTCAGCGCCGGCTGCGCGATCCGCAGCCGGCCGGCGGCCCGGGTGAAGTTCAACTCCTCGGCCAGTACGGAGAAGTAGCGCATCCGGCGCAGATCCATCCGGAGCTCCGTCCGCAGATCCGTCCGCCTGTCCATCCGGCGATGATAAGCGCGCCTTATCGCCCGGGACAGAACCGGTCTTGGACGGGACCGGGCGCGACCGGCTTACCTGGACACGGCCGCCGACATCGGGTCGGCGGCCCTCGGACGGAGGGGTTCGCGATGGACGTCGTCGTGGTCGGAAGCGGAATCATCGGGCTCACCACAGCGATCCGCCTGCAGGAGAAGGGACTTCGGGTCGTCGTGGTGACGGCCGACGGCCTGCTGTCGACGACCTCGGCGGTGGCCGCGGCCGTCTGGTTCCCCGTCGCCACGGGCACCGACAGTCGGGTGGCGGACTGGTCCGCGACCGCCTTCGCCGAGTTCGCCCGCCAGGCCGCGGACGGCGTACCCGGCGTCTCGATGCGCAGCACCCGGATGCTGGAGCACGAGCGGCAGTCGGAAGGCCTGCCCTGGTGGGGCGACGCCGTCCCCGACCTGCGCCGGCTGACGGCCGCCGAACGCGGACCGGAGTGCACGGACGGCTGGTCGTTCACCGCCCCCGCCGTCGAGATGCCGCTCTACCTGCCCTGGCTGTTCGGCCGGTTCACCGACAACGGCGGCGAGCTCGTCCACCGCCGCCTCGACGCCCTCGACCAGGCCCTGGACTGGGCCCCCGTGGTGGTCAACGCCACCGGACTCGGCGCCCGGAAGCTCTGCGACGACCGGGCCGTGCACCCGGTGCGCGGCCAGCTCGTCCTGGTCCACAACCCCGGACTGCCCAGCTCGACCCGCATCCAGGACGACCCGGCCGGCTACACCTACATCCACCCCCGCAGCACCGACGTCGTCCTCGGCGGCACCTTCCAGCCGGACGACTGGAACACCGCACCCGACCCGGCCACCGCCGAGGCCATCCTCGCCCGCTGCACGGCCCGCATCCCGCAGCTCCGCGACGCCCGCGTCCTCGCCCACGCCGTCGGCCTGCGCCCCGCCCGCCACGGCGGCCCCCGCCTCGAAGCCGACCCCGGCGGCCGGGTCGTCCACACCTACGGCCACGGCGGCGCCGGCGTCACCCTCAGCTGGGGCTGTGCCGACGCCGTGGCGGCCCTGGTGGAGCCGCACTGAGGCGAGTCGGGTCTTGGGGGCGGAGCAGCATCTGATGGTTCGTCAACGACTGTGGGCTCGAACGCATTTGCGGACTTCCGTCGCCCTGTTCGGTCCTGACCGACGGGTAGGTCCCGGACCGGTCACAGACCCATCACACGGTCCGCACCGAACAGTGCGGGCTCGCTACGGTCGCTCCCACTGCCCGCACCACGCCCCAGAGGAACCAATGCGTCGCACCGCCCTCACCCTGCTTGCCGCCGGCACCACCGTTCTCGGCCTGGCGGCCTGCGATCCCAGCCTCAGCACCAGCAGCAGCAAGAGCACCGCTCCCGCCGTCGCCGCGACCACGGCGGGAGCCCCCGCCCCGGCGGCACCCGCGGCAAGCGACACCGCCCCCGCGGCCGCCCCGCCGGCCGCGGCCCCGGTCGGCGGTGGTGACGCCGCGAAGGACGCCGAGATCACCAAGTGCACGATCAACGACGTGCTGAAGATGCCCGAGGCCGAGGTCAGGATCACCAACCACAGCGGCAAGAGCAGCAACTACATCGTGCAACTGGAGTTCACCGACACCTCCGGCACGCGCGTCGCCGAGGGTGCCGCCGCGACCAACAACCTCGCCCCGAACCAGGCCGCCGTGCAGAAGGCCCCGGGAACGGCGCAGGTTTCGGGCAAGGTCGGCTGCCGGATCACCAACGTCACCCGCTACGCCGCGCCCTGAGTCGAAGACACGGCCTTCCCGCCCGCCGGGAGACGGGTGGGGACGCTGCCTCACCCCGTTCCCGAGGGCGTGAGGTCCGGCCAGGGGCGGCCCGCCCGGTCGGAGGCGGCGGACCGCAGGAGGTCGAGGACCGTGGAGCCCGGATAGGTCCGGAAGTCGCGGTGGGTACTGCGGTGGTAGCAGCTCCAGTAGCTCACCACCCGCTGTTGCGTGCGGGCGAAGAAGGCGGGGTTGTCGACGAGGAACCGCCCGTAGGCCAGGCGTCCGGGGGAGTCCGGCACGGCGAGCGAGCGCAGCTCGTCCCGGATGTCGACCAGGATCTCCAGGACGTACTCGCCGACCAGCTGCACGACGAACGGGACGACCCACGGGTCGGTCGAGCCGACGATCTCCGCCAGGTGCCGCTGCCGGACCGTCCCGTCGTGGTGCCGCGAGTACAGGCAGTGCAGGGCCGAGCATACGGGCGGGTCCGGCCGGGTGTCCGGTCATTACGTGCACGTAGCGGGGGACCCCGGCGCGGGGTTTTCGCCACGGTTGCGCGCCGGGATCGCTCCGCTCCCGCCTCCGCTCACCAATTCCGTTCCTCCGGAGGAGCCTTGGCCTCGATCACGCTCGACGCCGAACGCCGTGTCCACGCCGACACCGGGCGTGTCCACGCCGACACCGGGCGTGTCCGGGTCGCCGCCGTGGACGCGCTGCGCTCGCTCGGCTTCCAGATCACCTCGGAGATGGCCACCGTGGTGGAGGCCCGGCGCGGCTCCGCCGTCCGCTCGGCGATGCTCCTGCCCGACCAGGTGCCGGTGACGGCCCGCCTCCACCTCGCGCCCGCCGACGGCGACCGCACCGCGGTGTCCCTGCACCTCGCGGACCGGGCGGTCTCGGTGATCGCCCTGGGTGTCCAGGACCCGTACGTGGCTGCCCTTCCGGACCACGCTGGGCGCCCTCGACCGGGCCCTCACCGGCCGCTCACCGTCTGCGCCACCACGCCCCGGTGCTCCCCGCCCTCCATCGCCCCGCCCGTCCGGATCCTGGTGTGAGGCTCACGGGGACGGGCCCGCCTCCGCGATCGCGCGGGTGCGGGACCGGTGCGGACCGGTGCGGACATGGCGTGCGGCGGCTGCGGGAGGCCCGTGGCCGCTACCGCCCCGTGAGGAGGTCGGCGAGGGCGGTCAGCGAGTCGACCGTCCAGTCCGCCTCGGGGGCCCGGGTCGTGAGGCCGATGTGGCCTCGGCGGAGGTGGGCGGTTCGCAGGCCCGCCGCCCGGGCCGGGGTGATGTCGTTGGCGGGGTGGTCGCCGACGTAGAGGATCTCGTGCGGGTCGCCGGGGGCCCAGGCGAGCAGGCGGTCGAAGAACTCCGGGGAGGGCTTGGCGGTGCCCCAGTCCGCCGAGGTGGCGATGGCGTCCGCCGGGAGCGCGAGCCCGGTCAGCAGGCCGGTGACCGGCGCGTTCTGGTTGCCCGCGATGCCGACCCAGAGGCCGGCGTCGCGCAAGCGGTGGAGGGCGGGCCGCACGTCGGGGTAGAGGTCCGTCTCGTCGAGGTGCTCGCCGTGGCCGGCGGCCTCCCGGGCGCGCCACTCGGCGGCGATGTCGGCACCGGGGCGCAGGACGCGGACGGCGTCGGAGTTGTCCCGGCCCCGGGCCACCACCGCGCCGACGAGGGCGGACATCGTGTGGGTCGGCACGCCGAGCCAGCGGGCCCAGCCGGCCCAGTAGCGGGTGTCGGAGACCAGGGTTTCGCCGATGTCGAACACCACGGAGCGGACCATGCGGGCAGCTTACTGTTCTGGGGTCCGCAGGTGGGTCGAGCGTGGGGATTCCGAGGGTGTCCGAGGACAGGAAGCCGGTGCTGTACGTCGTGGTGTGCGCGGCGGGGGTCGCGGGCGGGGTGGGGGAGCTGATCTCCGCCGCGCAGGAGCGGAACTGGGACGTCGGGGTGGTGGCGACCCCGAACGCCATGGCGCTCATCGACGCCGACGCGATCGTCGCGCGGACGGGGCGTCCGATCCGTTCGGCCTGGCGCAGGCCGGGGGAGCCGCGGCCGCTGCCGGACCCGGACGCGATCGTCGTCGCCCCGGCCACCTTCAATTCGATCAACAAGTGGGCCCTGGGCATCTCGGACACCCTCGCCCTCGGCATCCTCTGCGAGTCGTACGGCTGGGGCGTCCCGGTCGCCGTGCAGCCCTGCCTGAGCGCGGCGCAGGCGGCGCACCCGGCCTACCGGGAGAGCCTGGCGAAGCTGCGGCGGATGGGGGTGCGGATCGCGGACTTCACGCCGGGTTCGTACAGCTGGACGCGGGCCCTGGACCTGCTCCGGGACTGACAGGGTGGCTGATCGGCGGCGGCGATCCTTGCACTGTGAGGGGTGGCCCGCGGCGGACCCGCGGAGGTAGCGTCCGGGCAGGTCGGCGAGGGTGTGGGAGGTTTCCGGTGGCGGCGGTCAACGGCGAGGTGTCGTTCTGGTACGCGGCGGACGGAGTGCCCGAGGCGGGTCCCGGGCTGCCGGGGGACCGGGACGTCGACGTGTGCGTCGTCGGCGGCGGGTACACCGGGCTGTGGACCGCCTACTACCTGAAGAAGGCCGACCCCGGCCTGCGGATCGCCGTCCTCGAACGGCGCTTCTGCGGCTACGGCGCCTCCGGGCGCAACGGCGGCTGGCTGTACAACGGCTTCGCGGGCCGCGGCGCGTTCGCCAGGAAGTACGGGCAGCAGCGCGCGGCGGCGATGCAGCGGGTGATGGACGAGGCGGTCGGGGAGGTCGTCGGTGTAGCGGAGACCGAGGGGATCGAGGCGGACATCGTCCGCGGAGGAGTCCTCGAAGTCGCCCGGAGCAAGCCGCAGTTGGAGCGCCTCCGCGCCCATGTCGAGGGCGAGCGGGCCTACGGCGAGGGGCGCGTCGAGCTGCTCGGCGAGAAGGAGGCGAGGGAGCGGATCGACGTCGCCGGCACCCTCGGCGGCTGCTGGACCCGGTACGGCGCCCGCATCCAGCCCGCCCGACTCGCCCGCGGACTCGCGCGCACCGTGCGGGAGTTGGGCGTCGAGGTGTACGAGGGTACGGCGGTCACCGCGATCCTGCCCGGCTCCGGCTACCGCAAGCCCCGCGCCGTCACCCCGCGCGGGACCGTCACCGCCGACCATGTGCTGCGCGCCACCGAGGGGTTCACCGCCGGGCTGCGCGGCGAGAAGCGCACCTGGCTGCCGATGAACTCCGCGATGGTCGCCACCGAGCCGCTGCCGGACGGGTTCTGGGCGGAGGCCGGCTGGCAGGGCCGGGAGCTGCTGGGCGACTTCGCGCACGCGTACATGTACGCCCAGCGCACCGCCGACGACCGGATCGCGCTCGGCGGGCGGGGAGTGCCGTACCGGTTCGGCTCGCGGACGGACTCGGACGGCAGCACCCAGGTGGAGACGGTGCGCCAGCTCCGCCGGATCCTCGACCGGTTCTTCCCGGCCGCCGCGCAGGCCCGGATCGACCACGCCTGGGCGGGCGTGCTCGGCGTGCCCCGGGACTGGTGCGCCACCGTCGAGCTGGACCGGGTGAGCGGGCTCGGCTGGGCGGGCGGGTACGTCGGCAGCGGGGTGACCACCACCAACCTGGCCGGCCGCACCCTGCGGGACCTGGTGCTCGGCCGGGACACCGAGCTGACCCGGCTGCCGTGGGTCGGCCACACCGTACGGCGTTGGGAGCCGGAGCCGCTGCGCTGGCTGGGCGTGCACGCGATGTACGCCGCGTACCACGCCGCCGACCGGCAGGAGGCGGACGGGCGGGCCACCACCTCGCCGATCGCCCGGGTCGCGGACGTGGTCGCCGGGCGCTGAGCCGCCGGACGACGAGCCGCCGGACGTCGGGACCCCGGGCGCTGAGCCGCCGAACACCGGGTCGCCGCCGCACGGGCCGCCGAACACCGGCCCGTCGACCGGGCGCTGGAGGAGTGCGGTCAGCGCCCGGTTGACGGCCCGGCCTGCCGGACCGTGTGGCGGCGGCCGCCGGTGCCGTCGCCCGGCCAGGATGTGCGGATGACAGTGAACGAGCCGGATCCGCCGACGGCGTCGCCCGGTCCGCGGCCGCCGCGTCGATGGTCCGTTCGGACGTGCCGCCGAGCGGAGTCGGCCCGCAGCACCGACGGTGAAGGCGTGCTGAGGAGAACCCTGCCGGCCCTTGCGGTCGCCCTGCTGCTCTGCGTGCCCGGGAGCGGCGCGTGGGCCAGGTCGCCGGGCCGACAGGTGGCGGTCGTCGACCAGGCCTCGCGGAGCGTGCTGGTGCTGCAGAGCGCCGAGGAGCTGATGGCCTACCGCGGGCCGGGCCGGCTGCCGGTGGTCTGGGGCTGGAGTGCCGACCGGGCACCGGAGTTGGCGGATCTGACGCCCGCGCGCAGCTGGACGAACCCGGACGAGGCGAAGTCCCGTATCCGGCAGGGGCGCCGCTACCTGCTGACGACGGCCTCCGGCGGGTTGGCCGCCGTCGTGGAGACGACCGTGGGCCGCGTCCACTGGGCGGCGGACCTGGGGACGTCCGTCAACCCGCACAGCATCGAGCTGCTGCCGGACGGCAACGTGGCCGTGGCGGCGAGCACGGGCGGCTGGGTGCGGCTGTACGCGGCCTCGCAGGGTCCGCGGGCCGCCGCGTACGCGGAGTTCCCGCTGCCCGGCGCGCACGGGGTGCACTGGGACGGGCGGAGCGGCCTGCTCTGGGTGCTCGGCGACACGTCGCTGAGCGCGCTGAGGGTGGGCGGTACCCCGGCCGCGCCCACTCTCACCGTGGTGCGCAGCAGCCCGTTGCCGGGGCGCGGCGGGCACGACCTGGCGGGTGTCCTGGCGGCTCCGGGGCAGTTCTGGGTGACCACGCTGGCCGGCCTGTGGCGCTTCGACCCGGCCACCGACCGCTTCACCGCCGTGCACCTGGCCGATCCGGCCGCCGAGCGGGACGTCAAGAGCGTCGGTGACGAGCCCGGCACCGGCCGGCTGCTCACGGTGGCGCCCGAGCACGCCGCTCCGTGCGACTGGTGCACCTCGGTGATCACCCTGCACCGGCCCGATGGGGCGCGGTCGCTGCGCGGCACGCATCTGTACAAGGCGAGGTGGTGGAGTGGCTGGTAGCAGACTTTGGACTGCGGGGCGCCGATCTCGGGGCGCGCGTCGGAGATACCACCCGAAATGCGGACGGCATTCGGCTGATGGGGCATATTGTGTACACCGACAAACTACTCCGATGGGGGTCAGTTTCCCGTCGCGGTCCGCAAACCATCCGTCGCCCCCGGTCGGCTGGGATAGCGTCTTGGGGTCGGGGGGTCGACACCGATCCGGTGCAATCGAACGCTAGCTACTGGGCCGTAACGGCCGAATGAGTCATGGAGAAAAACATGCGGAATTTCCCTGCGGAAAACCGGCCGGACGGAGTGGACGATCTCCAGCTCGCGATGGAATCACTGGCCGCCTTCCCGTCCCGGAACGCCGGAAGCGGGGCCGATGTGACCGAGCGGCTCGCCGCCGTTCACGATCTGTGCCGCGCGGTCGACGCGGTACTGGACAGCCTCGTCGTCCAGGCCGCCGCCGAGGCCGCCGAAGAGGGGTGGACCGCGGCCCGGATGGCGGCCGAACACTCCGGCTACTACGCCAGGTTGCAGCGTGCGCTGCTCCCCGCCGGTGCCGGGCTGACCCGGCCGTGAACGCGGTGCAGCCGGGCGTGCACGTGCTGTCCTGCCCGACCCGGTGGAGCGACGTCGACGAGAACGGGCACATCAACAACGCCCGTCTGGTCGGCTACGTCCAGGAGGGGATTTACGACCTGTTCCGTCACCACGAAACCGCGGTGAGGGAATCGCTGTTCTCCTCCGGATTCATTATCGCGAGGCACGAGATCGACTACCTGGAGCAGTTGCACCACCGGCCCGAGCCGCTGTCGGTGCGACTCGCCGTGGAACGGCTGGGGCGCAGTTCGGTGCAGGTCGAGGTGAATGTCTGCCGGGATCGGCTCACCTTTATGCGGGCGCGGACCGTGGTGGTCGCGCGGGACCGCGAATCCGGCCGCTCGCGGGCGCTGAGCCCGGCCGAGCGGATCTTTCTCTCGGCGTTTATGGCGGACGCGGCCCGCGCCCAGGCGGTCCTGGCGGCCACGACGGTGACCGCGGCGACCACGGTGACGGCCCCGGCGACGGTGACGGCCCCGGCCCCGGCGGTGGTGGGTGCCGCCACGACGGTGGCCGCGGCGGCGGTGACCGCGACGACCCCGGCGCAGCGCGTACCGGGCGGCGCGGCCGCCGGTGCGATGGCGCCCTCCCGGCGGCCGCGCAGGCGGTGCCACGCCTCGGCGGGGTGAGCCCCCGCCGCGGGCCGGCGGCGTGATCGACGACGGCGCCGATCCGCCGGGGCCGGCCTTCCCCACCGCACGGCGTCCCGGGTTCTCCCCGCGTCCCAGGCCCTCCGCACCCCCGGCCCTCCCCTGCGCCCCCGAGCGTTCCGGAGCCCCGGCGGCCGGTGTTTCCCGGCCGTCCGCAGGCACGGTTCCGCGGGTCCACGGCGGAAGGCCGGTTCCGAAGGCGCCGGGGCGAGTTACGCTGAGCAGCACGGGCACCGGTACGTCCCACGGTGGTCACGGGCTGCGATCCCCCTCCTGGCCCGGGGTGAGCAGGCCACCGGTCCGGCCGGAGCCCGCCGACCGGAAGGAGGACGCGATGACCATCTCCTGGGAGGACTTCCTCGCCCGCGTCGTGGAGCGCGGCGAGTACCGGGGCGAGGCCGAGGCGGATCACGCCGCCCGGGTCGTACTGGCCCTGCTCGGTGAGCACCTGGTGGGGTCCGCGCGGGTCGAACTCGCCGATGCGCTGCCCGTCGGCTACGCCTCGCTGCTGCGCGACGCCGTGCCCGCGGCCGAGCCGCTGACCGCCGAACGCTTCGTGCAGGCCGTGGTGGGGTGGATCGACGGGGCGACCCCGGCGACGGTGCAGTGGGACATCGGGGCCGTGCTCAGCGCGGTCGCCGACCTGGTCCCCGGGGAGTTGCTGGACCAGGTGATCGAGCAACTCCCGGACGGCTACGACCTGCTGTTCGGCCACCCGGCACCGGCCTGAGGCGTGTCTCTCGGGCTCCCTGCCGGGCGGCCGTCGGGTGCCGCTACCCCGTGGTGGCCCGGAACAGCTCCGCGCCCGGGCCGGTCAGTTCGATCGGCCCGGCGCCCGGGCGCAGGTAGGCCGACGCGCCCGCCGGAAGGGTGAGTTCGGCACCGCCGGGCGTTCGCAGCAGGGCCTGCCCGGAGACGCAGAGCAGGATCTGCGGGGTGGGGAGGTCGACCCGGGCGGCGGCCGGGCCGGGGCGCAGACGGGAGAGCCTGAACTCCGCGGCGGGGGAGGGGAAGACCTCCTCGACGCCGGTTCCGGTGGCTGTTCCACCACCCGTGCCGGAGCCGGAGCCCGGGTCGTCCCCGAGCCGGCGCGGCGCCAGCACCTCCGGCTCCCCGGGCCGGAAGGACGTGACCGCCAGCAGACCGTCCACGTCGACGTGCTTGGGGGTGAGCCCGCAGCGCAGTACGTTGTCCGAGTTGGCCATCAACTCCACGCCCACGCCCCGCAGGTAGGCGTGCGGAACCCCGGCGTCCAGGAACAGCGCCTGCCCGGCCGCGAGCCGGACGTGGTTGAGCAGCAGCGCGGAGAGCAGTCCCCGGTCACCGGGGTACTCCTCGGCGAGGCGGGCGTACGCGGCGCAGCTCGCGCCGTACGGTCCACCGGCGGCCGCCGTGCGGCGCAGGGCCTCGGTGACGGCGGCGAGTTCGCCGCCGGAGGCGTGCGGCCCGGAGCGCAGCAGCTCGGGCAGCACGGCCTCGGCGGGCCGGGCGCGCAGGGCGGCGGCCCAGGGGGACAGCACACCGAGCGCGTCCAGCAGCCGGGCGGTGGCGGCGGTGGGCCGGAAGCCGCAGAGGGCCTCGAAGTCGCCGAGTGCGCAGATGAGTTCGGGCTTGTGCCCGCGGTCCTTGAACACCCGCTCCGGCGCGTCCGCCGGGATGCCCCGGGCCTGCTCCGCCGCGTACCCGGCCTCGGCCTGGGCGCGGGTGGGGTGGACCTGGAGGGAGAGCGCCCGGTCGGCGGCCAGCACCTTGAACAGGAACGGCAGCGCGGGGCCGAACCGCCGTACGGTGTCCGGTCCGAGCAGGCCTTCCGGGTCGGCCTCGATCAGCCGGTCCAGCGGCTGCTGTCCGACACCGACACCGGCGCTGTCGCCGCCGAGGCCGGACAGCAGGGAGGGCGCCGACGGGTGGGCGCCCAGCCAGAGTTCGGCCTGCGGGCCGCCGTCGGGCGCGACGCCGGTGAGCGCGGGGATCGCGGTGGGCGAGCCCCAGGCGTAGCGGCGGACGGGGTTCCGCAGGAGGGCGAACGGCGGGAGAGCGGGCCGCGGCGAAGCGGGTGGCGGAAGGGCGGTCGGCGGCATGCGGGCGGCTCCGGGGAGGCTCAGCGGCAGAGCGCGGCCGCGCCGATCAGCCCGGCGTCGGTGCCGAGTTCGGCGCGGCGCACGTCCAGGCCGCGAATGTACGAGAGGGCGGCGTAGCGGTCCAGGTGGCGGGCGAGCGGGGTGAACAGCACGTCCCCGGCGCCGGCCACGCCGCCGCCGACGACGACCCGGGAGAGGTCCACCAGGGCGGCCGTGGCGGCGATCCCGGCGGCCAGCGCCTGGGCGGCGCGGTCGAAGGACGCGAGCGCGAGCGGATCGCCCGCGGCGGCGGAGGCGGCGACGGCGCGGGCCGTCCGGTCGCCGTTCACCGGCTGCCAGCCCTGGGCGAGCGCCCGGCGGGCGATGGCGGTGCCGCTGGCGAGGCCCTCCAGACAACCGCGCGAGCCGCACGGGCAGGGTTCGCCGTCCAGGTCGACGGTGATGTGCCCGAGGTGGCCGGCGTTGCCGCTGGGGCCGGGGCGGACCGCGCCGTCGAGGACCAGTCCGGCGCCGACCCCGGTCGACACCACCAGGCAGAGCGCGTTGCCGGCGCCTCGGGCCGCGCCCTGCCAGTGCTCGGCGGCGGCCATCGCGACGCCGTCCCCGGCGAGGCGGACGGGCAGTGTGCGCGCTGCCACCGCGGGGTGCGCGGCGACCTCGGCGACCAGCGGGAAACCGCGCCAGCCGGGGATGTTGACCGGGCTGACGGTGCCGTCGGCGAGGTCGACCGGGCCGGCGCTGCCGATTCCGACGGCCGTCACGGCGGCCCAGTCGGCCGTGCCGGAGAGTTCGTCCAGCACCCGGTGCACCACGGCGAGCACGGCCGCGCCCGGCTCGGCGGCCGGGGTGGGCAGCTGGAGCCGGTGCCGCAGCCGTCCGTCGGCGTCGACCAGTGCCCCGGCGATCTTGGTGCCGCCGATGTCGAGGGCGGCGAACAGCGGGGTGAGCGGCACGGTGGGCTCCAGGAAGTAGGGGG
>NZ_JBIVVI010000136.1:0-11479 GCF_044757675.1 Kitasatospora sp. NPDC091257 | reverse complement strand
CTTCCGATCTACCAGGGGTCCTCCCCCGGCAATCGCCGAGCGGGCCCGGCGGAGATTCCGCCGGGCCCGCTCCTTCGTTTCCTCGTCAGTTCTCCTCGGCGCCCTCAGAGTTCGTCGAGCGGCTCGTCGAGGACGCCCTGGCGGGCGATGATGTAGCCGAGGTGGCCGCGGCTGCGGCTGCCGAGGAGTTCGCTGGCCTTCTGGATGTGGCTGGAGACCGTCCGGGTGCTCATGCCGAGACGGGAGGCGATGGCCTCGTCGGTGTAGCCGTTGACCATCAGGCGCAGGACGTTCTGCCGGGTGCGGGCGGTCAGCAGCCGGGGACGGTGGTGGCCCTGCTGGTAGGTGACGGGTTCGGCGCGCTCCCACATCAGCTCGAAGATCTTGAGCAGGTACTCGACCAGCGGCGGGAGCTGGATGAGCATCGCCGCGGCGGCGCGGTCGGCGCCGGCCGGGATGAAGGCGGTGGAGCGGTCGCAGATGATCACCCGGTCGAAGACCTCGTTCAGGGTGCGCACTTGGGCGCCCTGGGCGGTGACCTGCTCGATGTAGGCCAACGTCGGGCCGTGCGAGCGCACGGTGTGCTGGTAGAGGGTGCGCTGGCGCACGCCGCGGCCGGCCAGGGCGAGGTCGCGCGGGAGCGCGTCGGCCAGTTGCTCGGTAGCGCGGCCGCCGCCCGGCTGGGCGGTGAGCAGTTCCTCGGAGCAGCCGGCGACGGCCTTCTCCAGCGCGGGGCGGATCTCGTCGCCCGCCAGCAGCCGGATCGGCAACTTGGCCCGCCGCATGACGTCCTTGTAGGCGTGCTCGGCGGCGTGGAAGGAGGTGTGCAGCTCGGCGAGCCGTTCCTGGTGGGCCAGTACGGCGAGTTCGAGCGGCCGGGTCAGCCCGGTGACGGCGATGTCGGGCGGGACGGGGGCCAGCCGCCGGCCGGAGCCGGGCAGCGGGCGCAGCAGACCCATCGCGAGCAGGCACTCGGGGACCTCGCCGGTGGCCTCGCCCTCGACCAGTGCCGTGCGGTAGAACTCGATGCCCCGGTCGCAGAGCTGGGGTGTTCCCCTTTCCATGCTCTTGTCCTGGGTTGGGCACATCTGGGCATCCTTCCGGCTTCGGCATTGCGGTTTCACGAATGCCCGAACCGGCTTCCACCAGGCATCAGAACCGGCAAGATGAGAAGTGACTGCCGTTCGGAAGCCGCCCCCCGGGCTCCGACAGCCGTGAGTGTACGCCCAAAGGGCGCGGAAATCATCGGCTGACGGTAGTCGGGCGTGCACGCAAGCGGGGGAGCCGCCGGGCACGAGGACGACCGCACCCGGCAGCGGTGACCGGGGGATTGCCGGCCCATCGCACCTGACGTCCCGTCGGGGCGTTCGGAGCGGGCGGTCGGTGAATGGAACGGCCTACAGACGGAAGGCACCCCCAGTTGCGAGCTGATTCCGATCCGGCGACACCGCCCGCCGCCCTCGCCGGCCTGGTGGACCAGCGCCTGGTGCGACAGTTGGCGGAGGCCGCCGCCGCACAGGTCGGCTCCGGCGCCGTCCGGCTGCTGGGCGACGGCGGGATTCTTCAGGCCTTCGCCAAGCAGTTGATCGAGGGCGCCCTGGAGCTCGAACTCCAGGAGCATCTGCGCGGGTCCGGCACCGGCACCGGCACCAACGGCCGCAACGGCGCCCGGGCCAGACGGCTGCTCACCGAGATCGGTCCGGTCGAGGTGCGGGTGCCCCGGGACCGCGAGGGCAGTTTCGCCCCCAAGTCCGTCCTCCCCCGGGCCCGGCGGCTGCCCGGGCTCGACCGGCTGGTGATCTCGCTGACCGCGCGCGGCCTCAGTTCGGGCGAACTGGTGGCGCACCTGGCCGAGGTGTACGGCGTGGAGCTCAGCCGGGAGACCGTCTCGGCCATCACCGACCAGGTGCTCGACGAGCTCGCCGAGCGGCGCGAGCGGCGGCTCGACCCGGTCTACCCGGTGGTCTTCGTGGACTCGGTGCGCAGCGGCCGCTCGGGCGGTCCGCTGGTGCACCTGGCGCTCGGGATCTCGGTCGAGGGCCGGCGCGAGGTGCTGGGCCTGTGGCCGGCCGCGGACGGGGAGCAGTGGCCCCAGGTGCTGGCCGGGCTGGCCGGGCGCGGGGTGCGGGAGGTCTGGGTGCTGGTCGGCGGCACCGGCGCGGTGCTGGCCGAGGCGGCGGCCGAGCAGTGGCCCCGTACCGTGGTGCACGGTTCGGTGGCCCACCTGCTGCACGGGGCGCTGCGGCACGCGCCCGGCGAGGACTGGAGTGCGCTCTCCCGGGCGCTGCGCGAGACCTGTACGGCGCCGACCGAGGCGGCCGCGCTGGAGCGGCTGTCCCTGGCCGAGCGGGAGTGGGGGCCGAGCCACCGCGAGGTGTTCCGGGCGTGGCGGGCGGCCTGGCCGCTGCTGGCGCCCGGCTTCCGTTTCGGGCCGGAGGCGCGGCGGCTGCTGACGGGCGGGGGCGCGCTGGAGCGGTTGCACGCGCGGCTGCGCCGGATCGAGCAGTCCGCGGGCCGGGTGCAGGACGAACGGGCCGCGCTCAAGCGCGCGTACCTGGCGACGCTCGCCCTGGAGTCGCCGGCCGGGACGGGCCGGCCGTGGGTCGAGGACTGGCCGGCCGTCCAGGAGGAACTGCGCCGGGGCTCGCTGCGGCGCGCCGGGGTGCCCGCCTCCGCGCTGCGATGTCCCCCGCGCCATCGGAGTTCCCACCACTGATCTGACAGTGCCGGGTGTGATTTGGATCATGTCTGTCTGTTTTTGACACGATCTGCCCGGGCTTCCGGTTCCCGCATTGCGTGTTCACGATCACAGTCAGAGCTTCCACGCACGTTTGGGCCTTCGGCAGGATGCGTTTCAGAGCGAAGAGGGCAGACCGCCCTCCTCAGGAAGAGGAATTCGCGATGCCAAGCCTTGCCGTCCGCGTCCACAAGATGCTCGGGACACTCGCCGTTCTGCTGGCCGCCGTGGTGGGCCTCCAACTCCACGCCCAGCCGCACCTGCCCGCCGTCTCCATCGCCGCCGTCGTCGGCCCCAGCGAGGACTCCGGCTGGGGTGCGTGAGCCGCGGCTCCGTTCGACCGCCCCGCTCCTCACCCTCCCGCACAGCTCCGCACCGTTCCGCACAGTTCCGAACAGCTCCAGACAGCTCCGAACAGAGAGGAACCGACGATGGCGAACCCGTTCGAGGATGCCGAGGCCAGCTACCTCGTCCTGGTGAACGACGAGGGCCAGCACTCGCTGTGGCCGGCCTTCAGCCCGGTGCCCGCCGGCTGGCAGCAGGCGTTCGGTGCCGCCGGACGGCAGGACTGCCTCGACTACGTCGAGCAGAACTGGCAGGATCTGCGGCCGAAGAGCCTGATCGCGCACCTGTCCGAGAACTGATCGCGGCCTTCGCGCACCGACCGTCGGACGGCTGAACGACCACACGGCCTCCGCACGGGGATCCACGCCGAGCAGCCGCTCCCCCGGCCGCACCGCCCCGGCGACGAGCACAGAGCACAGCGCGCACCAGCCGCTCACCCGGCGCGGTACCGCGCCCGAGCCGCCGCCCGTTCGGCCGCTCCCCCGGCCGTCGGCCCACCGCCCCGCCGGAACCCGCCGACACCGCCCCGCCCCACCACCGCAGCACCCCACCGCCGCGCGGCGCACCCTCACGCCGCCGGCGCGGTCCCGTGTCCGACGTCTACGCGCGTGCACCGAAACGGCCCCGGCACACTCCCACCCTCCGCACCGCCGCGCCGCACGGCCGTCACACCAAGCACACCGCAGCACCGCGAGACGACCGCAACATCGCTCCGCCGACCCCCGGGCCGACCGCCCCGGGGTCAACCCAGCTCGCCGCTCCCGCCACCGCGGGGGCCAGCCGCACAAGGGAGAGAGTCACATGTCCGGGGTCCAGCAGACGCACAGATCCGAGCAGCGGCCGGAAGCGGCCGAGGTCCTGTGCCGACTGTTCGCGGAGGTGCTCGGCCGGGAGTCGGTCGACCCCGCGGCGGGCTTCTACGACCTGGGCGGCGACCGGCCCGCCGCCGAGCGGCTGCTGGCCCGGGTGCACGCCGAGTTCGGCGTCCGCCTGGCGCTGCCCGTCCTGGCGGACGCCCCCACCCCCACCGCGCTGGCCGCCCGGCTGGCCGAAGGGGCACCCGCCCGCCCGACCCTCACCGAGCTGGTCGACGCCCAGGTCGCCCGCACCCCGGACGCCCCCGCCCTGTACGCCGAGGGCACCATCCTCACCTACGCCGAACTGGACGCCCGCGCCAACCGGCTGGCCCGGGTGCTGGCCGCCCGCGGCCTGGGCACCGAGGACGTCGTCGCGCTGGCGCTGCCGAAGTCCCCCGAGGCGGTCGCCGCGATCCTCGCCGTCGCCAAGACCGGCGCCGCCTGGCTGCCCGCCGACCCGGCCTACCCGGCCGAGCGGCTGCGCCACATGCTGACCGACTCCCGCGCCGCCCTGGTGCTCACCACCGCCGGGGCCGCCGGGCAGCTGCCCGCGACCGACGCCCCCCGGCTGCTGCTCGACTCCGCCGAGCACCGGGCCGACCTCGACGCCCGGCCCGGCACGCCCTTCACCGCCGCCGAGCGGGTCCGGCCGGTGAGCGCCCTGAACACCGCGTACGTCATCTACACCTCCGGCTCCACCGGCGTGCCCAAGGGCGTGGCCGTCACCCACACCGGGCTGCCCAGCATGATCGGTACCCAGGTCGCCGCCACCGGGGTCGGCCCCGGCAGCCGGGTGCTCCAGGCGTCCTCGCTCAGCTTCGACGTCTCGGTCTCCGACCTGTCCGTGGCGCTCACCACCGGCGCCGCCCTGGTGCTGCCGCGCGAGCAGAGCCAGCTGGTCGGCGAGCCGCTGGCCGCCCTGATCGACCAGTACGGCGTCACCCACGCCGACATCGCCACCGCGATGATCTCCACCCTGCCCGACCTCCCGATGCCCTCGCTGCGCACCCTGATCGGCGGCGGCGAGGCGGTCTCCCGCGAGCTGGCCGCCCGCTGCGGCCGCGGCCGGCTGATGCTCAACAGCTACGGACCGACCGAGGCCACCGTCATCGTCAGCATGAGCGAGCCGCTGACCGGCGACGAGCTGCCCCCGATCGGCCGGCCCTGCCAGGACGTGCGGATCCACGTGCTGGACGAGCAGCTGCGCCGGGTCGAGCCGGGCACCGTGGGCGAGCTGTACCTCGCCGGCCCGCACCTGGCCCGCGGCTACCTGAACCGCCCCGGCCTGACCGCCGAGCGCTTCGTGGCCGACCCGTACGGCGGGCCCGGCGAGCGGATGTACCGCACCGGCGACCTCGGCAGCTACCGCCCGGACGGCCAGCTGGACTTCCTCGGCCGGGCCGACGACCAGGTGAAGATCCGCGGCTTCCGGGTGGAGCTCGGCGAGATCGAGCAGACCCTCTCCGCCCACCCCGAGGTCCGCCAGGCCGTGGTGCTGGTCCGCGAGGACCGCCCGGGCGAGCGCCGCCTGGTCGGCTACACCGTCGGCGCCGCCGACCCGGCCGAGCTGCGCGCGTACTGCGCCGAGCGGCTGCCCGACCACATGGTGCCCACCGTCGTGGTGCTCGACCGGCTGCCGCTCACGCCCAACGGCAAGGTCGACAAGCGCGCCCTGCCCGCGCCGGTGTTCGGCGCCGGCGAGGAGGAGGGCCGCGCCCCCGCCGGGGAGCTGGAGCACACCCTGGTCCGGCTGTTCGGCGAGGTGCTGGGACTGCCCCGGGTAGGCGTCACCGACTCCTTCTTCGAGCTCGGCGGCGACTCCATCGTGGCCATCCAGCTGGTCTCCCGGGCCCGGCACGCGGGCCTCCAGCTCACCCCGCGCGAGGTGTTCCTCGCCCCGACCGTCGAGGCGCTGGCGCGGATCGCCCGTCCGCTGGAGGGCCCGGTCGTCGTCGAGCCCGCCGGCGCCGGCCTCGGCGAGGTGCCGCCGACGCCCATCGTGCACTGGCTGGCCGCCCAGCACGGCGCGGTCGAGAGCTTCTACCAGTCCACCGTGCTCACCCTGCCCGCCGGCACCCCGCAGGAGCACCTGACCGCCGCCGTCCAGGCCCTGCTCGACCACCACGACCTGTTCCGCACCCGCACCTCCCCGCTCGCCGAGCGCCCCTGGACCCTGCACGTGCCCGAGGCCGGCGCCGTCCCCGCCGACGCCGTGCTGCGCCGGGTCGAGGGCCCGGCCACCGCCGAGGCGCTGCGCGCCGAGACCGGGGCCGCCCGCGAGCGCCTGTCCCCCGAGGACGGGCGGATGGTCCAGGCCGTGCGCTTCGACGCCGGTCCGCAGGCGCCCTCGCAGCTGCTGCTGGTGATCCACCACCTGGTGGTGGACGGCGTCACCTGGCGCATCGTCGAGGAGGACCTGCTCGGCGCGCTCGCCGCGCTCCGCGAGGGCCGCGCCGTCGAGCTCGCGCCGGTGCCCACCTCCTTCCGCCGCTGGGCCCAGCGGCTCACCGCCGAGGCGAACACCGACCGCCGGGCCGCCGAACTCCCGCTCTGGCAGGCCGCGTTGGCCACCCCGGACCCGCTGCTCGGCGACCGCCCGCTGGACCCGGCCACGGACACCTACGCCACCGAGGGCCTGCTGCGGCTCGTGCTGCCCGCCGAGACCACCCGGGCGCTGCTCACCAAGGTCACCGCCGCCTACCACGCCCAGGTCAACGACGTGCTGCTGACCGGGCTGGCGCTGGCCCTCGGCCACTGGCGCGGCCGGGAGACCACCGGGCCCGACGGCGCCGTGCTGGTCACCGTGGAGGGCCACGGCCGCGAGGAGATCGTCGACGGCGTCGACCTGCACCGCACCGCCGGCTGGTTCACCTCCGTCTACCCCGTCCGGCTCGCCCCCGGGGCGCTGGACTGGTCCGAGGTCACCGCGGCCGGCCCCGGGCTCGGCCGGGCCCTCGGCCGGGTGAAGGAGCAGCTGCGCGCCGTGCCGGACAACGGCATCGGCTTCGGCCTGCTGCGCCACCTCAACCCGGACACCGCCGCCGTCCTGGCCGGCTGCGCCGACCCGCAGATCGAGTTCAACTACCTGGGCCGCTTCGCGCCCGAGGGCGTCACCGCCGAGGACGTGCTCGCCGGCACCGAGGCGATGTCCGAGGGCGCCGCGACCGGCCTCGCGCTCGGCCGGGTGCTCGGCCTGGACGCCACCACCGTGGACACCCCGCAGGGACCGCTGCTGGTCGCCCAGTGGTCCTACGCCACCGGGCTGCTCTCCGAGGAGCGGGTGCGCGCCTTCGCCGAGGCCTGGTTCGCCGCGCTGGGCGCGCTCGCCGAGCACGCCGACCGGCCGGACGCGGGCGGGCACACCCCCTCCGACTTCCCGCTGGTCGCCGTCACCCAGAGCGAGGTCGACGAGCTCGCCGCCCACCACGCCCCCGCCCGCCTGGTCGACGTCTGGCCCACCTCGCCGCTCCAGCAGGGCATGGCCTTCCACTCGGCGTACGACGCCGACGGCGCGGACGTCTACACCTCGGTCGTGACCTTCGACCTCACCGGCCCGGTGGACGCCGACCGCCTGCGCACCGCCGCCGAGGCGCTGCTGACCCGCCAGCCGAACCTCAAGGCCGCGTTCCACCAGCGGCACGACGGCCCGCCCGTGCAGGTCGTCCCGGACGGCGTCGAGCTGCCCTTCACCGTCGTCGACCTGAGCGCCCACGCCGACCCGGCGGCGGAGGCCGCCCGGATCGCCGCCGCCGAGTACGGCCGCCGCTTCGACCTCGACCGCCCCCCGCTGCTGCGCTACACCCTGATCCGGCTCGCGCCCGGGCGCCACCAGCTGATCGCCTCCGCCCACCACATCCTGCTGGACGGCTGGTCCACCCCGCTGTTCGCCGAAGAGCTGTGGGCCCTGTACTTCGAGCAGCCGCTCGCCCCGGCCGCCCCGTACCGCGAGTACCTGCGCTGGATCACCCGGCGCGACGGCGCGGCCGCCCGCGCCGCCTGGGCCCAGGCCCTGGCCGGCGCCGACGAGCCCACCCTGCTCGCCCCCGGCCGCTCCGCCGCCACCCCGCAGCTGCCGCTGCGCCTGCACACCGGGCTCACCCCGGAGACCACCGAGGCCCTCGCCCGCACCGCCCGCCGTTACGGCGTCACCCTCAACACCCTGGTCCAGGCGGCCTGGGGCGTGCTGCTGGCCCGGCTCACGGGGCGCGAGGACGTGCTGTTCGGCACCACCGTCTCCGGCCGGCCGCACGACCTGCCGGGCGTGGAGCGGATGATGGGCCTGCTCATCAACACCGTGCCGGTACGGGTGCGCCTGGACCAGGCCGAGAGCTGGGGCCAGCTGCTGCTGCGCCTCCAGCACGAGCAGTCCGCCCTGCTGGACCACCAGCACCTCAGTCTCACCGAGATCCAGCAACTCGCGGGCATGGGCAGCTTGTTCGACACCGTCACGGTGTACGGCAACTACCCGGACCCGTCCGCCCTGGACGACGCCGACCCGAGCGGCGCCACCCGCGTCCACCTGGTCGAGGACGTCGACAGCGCCCACTACCCGCTGGCGCTCGCCCTCACCCCCGGCGACGGCCTGCAGCTGCGGCTGGACCACCAGCCCGACGCCTTCACCTCCGACGAGGCCCGCGCCCTGCTGGACCGCTTCCTCGCCCTGCTCGACCGGATCGTCGCCGACCCGGCCGAACTCGTCGGCACCGTCGAGGTGTTGACCGCGGCCGAGCGCGCCGAGCTGATCACCGGATGGAGTGGCACCAGCACCCCGCTGCCGGAGGGCTCGCTGCCCGAGCTGTTCGAGGCGCGGGTCGCCGCGACCCCGGACGCGATCGCGCTCACCGCCGAGGACGCCGAGCTGACCTACGCCCAGCTCAACGCCCGGGCCAACGGCCTGGCGCTGCGGCTGGTCGAGGCCGGGGTCGTCCGGGAGACGCCGGTCGCGCTGATGATCGACCGCTCGGCCGCCCAGGTGGTGGCGATCCTGGCGGTGCTCAAGGCCGGCGGCCTCTACGTGCCGCTGGACGACGCCCAGCCGACGGACCGGCTGCGGACCGTCCTCGCGGACGCCGGGGCCGGGCTGGTGCTGGCCGACGCCGCGCACCGCGAGCACCCCGCGCTGGCCGGGCTGACGGTGCTCGACCCGCACGCCGGGGAACACCCCGAGAACCTCGGACTGCCGCAGCACGCCGACCAGTTGGTGTACGTGATGCACACCTCCGGCTCGACCGGCGTGCCCAAGGGCATCGCCATCACCCACCGCGCGGTGGTGGACCTCGCGCTCGGCGGGCAGTTCACCGGCGGCGGCCACGAGCGGCTGCCGGTGCACGCCCCCTCCGCCTTCGACGCCTCCACCTACGAGATCTGGACCCCGCTGCTCTCCGGCGGCCAGCTGGTGATCGCCCCGGCCGGCCGGCTCGGCATCGCCGAGCTGGCGGCGGTGATCGGCCACGAGCGGACCACCTCCGCCTGGATCAGCGTCGGCCTGTTCAACGTGCTGGCCGCCGAGGCCCCGGAGACCTTCGCCGGGCTGCACGAGGTGTGGACGGGCGGGGACATCGCCTCGCCGGTCGCCATGCGGCGGGTCCTGGACACCTGCCCCGGGCTGCGGCTGGTCAACGTCTACGGGCCGACCGAGACGACCACCTTCGCGACGCACTTCCCGATGACCTCGGCCGCCGAGGTGCCCGCCGTCGTGCCGATCGGCCGGCCGCTGCCCAACAACCGGCTGTACGTGCTGGACGCCGGGCTGCGCCCGGTGCCGGTCGGCGTGGCCGGCGAGCTGTACATCGGCGGCACCGGTATGGCCCGCGGCTACGTCGGGCGCCCCGGCCTGACTTCCGAGCGCTTCACGGCCTGCCCGTTCGGCGAGCCCGGCAGCCGGATGTACCGCACCGGCGACGTGGTGCGCTGGACGCCCGCCGGCGAACTGGAGTTCGTCGGTCGAGCGGACGACCAGGTCAAGCTGCGCGGCTTCCGGATCGAACTCGGCGAGGTGGAGGCCGCGTTCACCGCCCACCCGGCCGTCGGCCAGGTCTGCGTGGCGGTCCGCCAGGACCAGCCGGGCGACAAGCGCCTGGTCGCCTACGTCACCGGCGAGGTGCGGGCCGACGAGCTGCGCGACTTCGTCACCGAGCGGCTGCCCGGCTACATGCTGCCCGCCGCGATCGTCGTCCTCGACGAGCTGCCGGTGAACCCCAACGGCAAGGTGGACCGCAAGGCCCTGCCCGCGCCCGACTACAACGGCGCCGACGGCGGGCGCGAGCCGCGCAACGCCACCGAGCAGGCCCTGTGCGGGCTGTTCGCCGAGGTCCTCGGGCTGGTCCGGATCGGGATCGACGACAGCTTCTTCGACCTGGGCGGCCATTCGCTGCTCGCCACCAAGCTGGTCAGCCGCATCCGCGCCGGCCTCGGCGCCGAACTGCCGATCCGCACGCTCTTCGACAACCCGACGGTGGCCCTGCTGGCCGCCGCGCTGCCCGACTCCGCGACGGCCCGTCCGGCCCTGCGGCCGGCCGAGCGCCCCGAGCGCGTGCCGCTCTCCTCCGCCCAGCAACGCCTGTGGTTCATCGAGCAGTTCGAGGGACCGAGCGCGCTCTACAACACCCCCGTCGCGGTCCGGCTCACCGGCGCCGTCGACCTGCCCGCCCTGGAGCGGACGGTCCGGGACGTGGTGCGGCGGCACGAGATCATGCGCACCGTCCTCCCGACCGTCGACGGCCGCCCGCACCAGCTCGTCACCGAGGCCGCCGAACTCGCCCTGCGGCACGTCACGGTGGCCGACGAGGAGGAGCTGCGGGCCGCGCTGTCCGCGGCCGGCGAGGAGGTCTTCGACCTCGCCCGCGACCTGCCGGTGCGCGCCACCCTGCTGTCGCTGCCGCACGACGAGCACGTCCTGCTGGTGCTGATGCACCACATCGCCAGCGACGGCTGGTCGGTCGGCCCGCTCTTCCGCGACCTCGCCGAGGCGTACCGGGCCCGGCTGGCCGGCACCGAGCCGCAGTGGGAGCCGCTGCCGGTGCAGTACGCCGACTACACCCTCTGGCAGCGCGAACTGCTCGGCACCGACGAGCGGCCCAGCGCCCTGCTGACCGAGCAACTCGCCTACTGGCAGCGGGCCCTGGCCGACGCCCCGGAGGAGCTGGCGCTCCCCTACGACCGTCCGCGCCCGGCCGTTCCGGGACACCGCGGCGGCCTGGTGGAGGTCGCCGTCGACGCCGAACTGCACCGCGCTCTCGGCGAGTTGGCGGCGACGCAGCACGCCAGCCTGTTCATGGCGCTGCAGGCCGTGGTCGCCGTCCTCTACACCCGTCTCGGCGCGGGCACCGACCTGCCGATCGGCACCGTGGTGGCCGGGCGCACCGACGAGGCGCTCGACGACCTGGTCGGGTTCTTCGTCAACACCCTGCTGCTGCGCACCGACACCTCCGGCGACCCGAGCTTCCGGGAGCTGCTGGACCGGGTCCGCCGCACCGACCTGGACGCCTACGACCACCAGGACATCCCCTTCGAGCGGCTGGTCGAACAGCTCAACCCCACC
>NZ_JBIVVI010000135.1:0-11488 GCF_044757675.1 Kitasatospora sp. NPDC091257 | reverse complement strand
CGGCACACGGCCGGGGGCGGGCCCATCGGGGCGGCGCCGGGTCAGCGGTCCCAGCGGTAGAACTCCCGCGCCATCGCGTCCTTCGGCTCCCGCCAGGTGGCCGGGTCGTAGGCCTGCACGTAGGCGGTCAGGCGGTCGCTGACGGTCCGGAAGTCCGGGTGCCCGACGACCTTGGCGACGGCCGGGCCCGGCGGGCGGTCGGCCTCGATGAGGTGCAGGTAGACGTCGCCGAACTGGAAGAGGCTGCGGCCGGTGACGCCGATCAGGTGCGGCAGCTCGCCCCGGTCGGACTCGGCGAACACCTCGGCGATGTCCGGCGCGGCCTCGGGCTTCATCCGGGCGACGATCAGCGCCCGGTGGACGCCGGTCACAGCTCCGCCGCCCGCTTCTCGACCTTCTCCCGGATCAGCTGCATCTGGATCTTCGAGTTGCGGTCGATGTGGCCGGTCATGCCCTCGTCGTCGACCGGGGCGGTGGGCTTCATCGCGAAGTCCTGGATCCAGCGCATCCTGGTGCCCGACGGCACCTCGGCGTACTCCCAGCGGATCTCCATGAACTCGAACGGGCCGGGTTCGACCCGGCGGGCGCGCACCGAGAGCGTGTCCCGGTCGGTCTCCCGCTCGGAGACCCAGCTCCACACCTGGCCGTTCTCGTCGGGGTGCATGGTGAGCCGGAACCGGACGAGGTTGTTCTGCCGGTCCAGGACCTCCACCGAGGCGTACTCGCTGAACAGCTGCGGCCAGTTCTCCAGGTCGTTGGTCATCTCCCAGACCAGGTCGAGCGGAGCGGCGATGACGATCTCGTTGTCGGTGTGTCCGGGCATCTCAGGCACCAGCCTTCGTGGCGAGGGAGGAGTTGACCAGTTCCAGGAACTCGGCCGGGGTCTTGGCCGACTCGGCGCCCGAGGTGACCTTGAGGCCGTGCCGGTTCTCCAGCTCGCCGACCACGCCGAGCAGGCCGAGCGAGTCGACGCCGAAGGTGTCGAACTCCGCGCCCGGCCGCGCCAGGTCGCCCGGGTCGACGGCGACGCCCGCCCGGGCCTGGAGCAGTTCGGCGAGTTCCGGATAACTGAGGGTGTTGCTCACGGGTGTTTCCCTTCGAAGGTGTGGGTGGTTCAGGGCCGCACGCGCCGGACCACCAGCGCGGAGTTGGAGCCCATCAGCCCGCGGCTGAGCACCAGGGCGGTGTTCAGTTCGGCCGGGCGGGCGCGGCCGGTCACCAGGGCGAGGTCGTGGCAGACCTCGGTGACGTTGGGGGTGGGCGGCAGCACGCCGTCCTCCATGGCCAGCACGGCGGCGGTCACGTCGAGCACCGGGGCGCCGCAGTAGGCCCGCCCCGTACCGGTCTTGGGCGCGGTGACCGGGACCCGCTCGGCGGCCGGCCCGAGCGCGTCGGCCAGCGCCAGGGCCTCCGCCCGGTCGGCGGCCGGCACGCCCAGGGCGTCCGCGAAGACCACGTCGATCTCCTCGGGCGCGATCCGGGCCTCGTCCAGCGCGATCCGGATGGCGGCCGCCAGCCCCTCCCGGGACTCCGCCCAGCGGGAGGCGCCGGTGAAGGTGGCGCCGTGCCCGGCCAGCACTGCCCGGACCCGGGCGCCGCGCAGGCGGGCCGCCTGTTCGTCCTCCAGCAGCAGCATCGCGCCGCCCTCGGCGGGGGCGAAGCCGCAGGCCTGCGCGGTGAACGGCAGGTACGCCAGCTCGGCCCGCTCGGCCAGGCTGAGTTCGGGGTAGCCGAGCTGGCAGACCATCGAGTACGGCGCCAGCGGGGCCTCGGCGGCGCCGGCCACCACCGCGTCGGTGCCGCGCTGGATCGCGCGGACGGCGTGCGCGAGGGCGTCCAGCCCGCCGGCCTCGTCGCTGGCGACCACTCCGCAGGGGCCCTTGTAGCCGCCGCGGATCGAGATCTGGCCGGTGCTGGCCGCGTAGAACCAGGCGATGGACTGGTAGGGGCCGACGAACTTCGGCCCCTGGCCCCAGAGTTGCTGGAGTTCGCGCTGGCCGAACTCGCCGCCGCCGGAGCCGGCCGCGGTCACCACGCCGATCGCGAAGGGCTGTTCCGGGTCGGGCCGGAACCCGGCGTCCGCCACCGCTAGGTCGGCGGCGGCCATCGCGTAGTGCGTGAAACGGTCGGTCTGCACCAGGAAGCGGTTGTCGATCGCCGACTGCGGATCGAACCCGTTCACCTGGCCCGCGATCCGGAGCGGAAGCCCGGTGCAGCCCTCGCGGGATATCCGGTCGAGGACGCTCACGCCCTGCCTGGTGGCCTTCCAGAAGGCGTCGGCCCCGACCCCGTTCGGTGCCACCACGCCGAGGCCGGTGACCACCGCCCGGCGGCCCTGCTGACGTGACGTCATGGAACTCACCCCGTTCTGTTGAGCACGACGGCGGACTGGAATCCGCCGAATCCGCTGCCGACCGAGAGGATGTGGCTCAGCGGCAGCTCGCGCGCGGTGCGCGGCACGTAGTCGAGGTCGCACTCCGGGTCCGGAGTCTCGTAGTTGGCGGTCGGCGGCACGACGCCGTGGGCGAGCGCCAGGGTGCAGGCGACGACCTCGATGGCGCCGATCGCGCCGAGCGAGTGCCCGACCATCGACTTGATCGAGCTCATCGGCGTCCTGAAGGCGTGCGCGCCCAGCGAGCGCTTGACCGCGGCCGTCTCGTGCCGGTCGTTCTGCTTGGTGCCCGAGCCGTGCGCGTTGACGTAGTCCACCTCGGTGCGGTCCACCCGGGCGTGGACGAGCGCGTGGTCGATCGCCCGGGACATCTCCAGCCCCTCCTTGGTGAGGCCGGTCATGTGGTAGGCGTTGCCGAAGGTGGCGAAGCCGCCGATCTCGCCGTAGATCCGGGCGCCGCGGCGGCGGGCGTGCTCCAGCTCCTCCAGCACCAGGACGGCGCCGCCCTCGCCGAGCACGAAGCCGTCCCGGCCGGCGTCGAAGGGGCGGGAGGCGTGCTCCGGGTCGTCGTTGCGCTCGCTGGTGGCCTTGATGGCGTCGAAGCACGCGACCGTGATCGGCGAGATCGGGGAGTCGGAGGCGCCGGCGACGCAGATGTCGGCGCGTCCCTCCTCGACCGCCTGGAAGCCGTAGCCGATCGCGTCCAGGCCGGAGGTGCAGCCGGTGGAGACGGTCTGCACCGGGCCGTGCGCGCCGGTCCGCTCGGCCACCGCGGAGGCCAGGGTGCTGGGCGCGAAGGCCCGGTGCAGCTGTGGCTCGGCCTGCCGGGGGTCCACGTCCCAGCGGGCTCCGGCCGCGCTCACCAGGGCGTAGTCGTGCTCCAGGCGGGTGGTGCCGCCGACGGCGGTGCCGAGCGAGACGGCGATCCGCCACGGATCCTCGGCGGCCAGGTCCAGGCCGGCGTCGGCGAGCGCCTCGTCGGCCGCGACCATCGCGAACTGCACGTAGCGGTCGGCCCGTTGGACGTCCTCGGGGCTCAGTCCGTGGGCCGCCGGGTCGAAGTCGACCTCGGCGGCGATCCGGGAGCGGAACCCGGTGGGGTCGAAGAGCGTGATGCCCCGGGTCGCGGTGCGGCCGGCCGTCAGCAGGTCCCAGAACGCCGGGACGCCGACCCCGCCGGGAGCGACCACACCGATCCCGGTGACGGCGACGCGCCGGGTCACGAGACCACCTTGGCGTGTTCCGGCGGTCCGGACGCCGCGGTCCCCTCGGTGCTCACGTGGCCGAGGTCGGGACGGGGGGCGAGCGGGCCGAGGTGGAAGACCATCCGGGCCTCGGTGTCGCCGACGTTGCGGAAGCGGTGGCGCATGTTGATCGGGATCATCAGGCCGTGGTCCGGCTTGAGCGGGTGGGCCTCGCCGTCCAGGTCCACCTCCAGGTCGCCGCAGACGACGAACACGAACTCCTCGGAGTACGGGTGGTAGTGCTCGCGGATCCGCTCGCCGGGCTTGACGATCGCCAGGCCCATGAAGCCGCTGGTCGCGCCGCAGCTGGTCGGGGTGAGCATGGTGCGCAGCTCGGCGCCGTGGCGGCGGTTCTCCGGTGCGTCGTGGACGCTGACGATCCGTGGGGACTGGGTGGTCATGGAGTTCTCCCGTGAAGTGACGGAGCGTCAGTTGTTGATCGGGTCGGCGGAACTGCGGTCGGTGACCGGGTTCATGGCGCGGGCGGCGAGGAAGGCGCCGAGCCCGGTGGCGGTGCGCAGGTCGCCCTGCGGTCCGAGGTCCAGAAGCCCGGCGAGCACGGCGGCCTGCCGGTCGTCGGCCACCCCGAGGGCGGCGGCCGGGTCGGCCTCGGCCGGCACCCGCAGGTCGACCAGGCGCACCACCACGTCCTCGCGGTGGAAGACGGTGGCGGCCGCGACCGGCCCGGTCGGGTCGGCGGTGGCCAGGTTGTCGTGCTCGGCCAGCAGCTCGGCCACGTCCTGTCCGCGGCCCGGACGGACCGGGTAGAGCACGGCGTGCCGGTGCAGCCGGGCGGAGGCGGGGGAGCTGGCGATCGCCTGGTGCCGGGCGGGCAGCGCGGCCCTGGCGAAGAACGCCCGGGCGGCCTGCGGGTCGCCCAGCTGCCGGGCCTCCTCCAGGTGCGGGTTCAGCGCCTCCTCGACGGCCCGCACCTCGGGCTGCATCGCCACGTGGCGCAGCGCGTCGCCGAGGTTGCCGATCACCTCGACGGCGCGGACCACCCGGTTGCCGAGCATGAACAGCGAGGTGCGGCGCAGCCGGGTGTGCTCGTCGACCTCGGCCCGGGGGGAGGCGTAGCCGGAGAGGATGCGGGCCACCTCGGGCTCGCTGCCGGGCTTGACGGTGAAGGTCAGCGCGTGGCGGACCACGCCGTCCGGGCCCGGAGGGGCCTTGGGCGGGCCGACGTGCCCGGCCGGGGTGGTGCGCGGCAGTCCGGGCGGCACCTCCATGGGTGCCCGGGTGCCGGTGGAGCCGGCGGCGGAGGTCTCGCGCAGCACGGTGTAGCGCAGCGAGCGGAAGTTGTCGCTGACGCAGCCGTGCATCGGCTTGACCATCTCCCGGTGGGCCGGGCTGTCCACCCACTCCAGGAAGGTCTCCTGGTCCTTCCACTCGCTGGTGATCAGCCACTGGCGCGGGTCGTTGATCGACTGGCACAGCTGGTCGCTGACGTGGCCGGGGACCGAGGCCACCTGGTGGCGCAGCTGCTCGTACACGTCGAGGAAGCGCTGCTGGGCGCCGTCCTGGATCTCCAGCATCAGCACCACTCGCAGCCGGGTGTCGGCCTCGTCCTGCTGCTTCGGCTGGGGTTCGGACAGAGTTGTCATGATCCACTTTCTGCTCTGGGCCGCACGCTGCGGGCCGTGTCGGCCGTGCCCGGCGGGTGCTCCCCGGCCTGGGAGGGCGGTGCGACGGCGGTTCGGCCGGGCGAGTCGGCGCCAGGCCTGAGGTCGATCGTGGGCGGCGCACCGGGCGCGGCGCGAGATTTGCGGGCCATCCGGGCGAAGGGGCGGCACGGGCCGCCTCCGGCGGGGGATGGAAGAGCGGGGCCCCGGCTGAGCGGGCCCGCCGAGGGCGGCGCCGAGCCCAATGGCCGGGCCGCGGAATCCCCTGACAGGGCGGAGCAATCGATGAATCCGAAGGTTGACGACCGGGTGCCGGTCCTGATCGTGGGCGGCTCGCTGGTCGGGCTGTCGGCCTCACTCTTCCTCGGCAGGCTCGGGGTCCGGCATCTGCTGGTCGAGAAGCACGCCGACACCTCGCACCACCCGCGGGGGCGCGGCAACAACGTGCGGACCATGGAGCTGTTCCGGGTGGCCGGGATCGAGCCGGCGATCCGCGAGGCGGCCTCGATCCTGGCCCCCAACCACGGCATCCTCCAGGCGCCCTCGCTGACCGGGGCCGAGCAGGAGTGGCTGTTCCGGGAGATCGACCCGGGCGGCCGGCTGGCCCGGTTCAGCCCCAGCTCCTGGTGCCTGTGCAGCCAGAACGACCTGGAGCCGGTGCTGCGGCGGGCGGCCCGCGAGCTGGGCGGCGCCCTGCGGTTCGGCACCGAGCTGATCTCCTTCGAGCAGGACGCGGACGGCGTCACCTCGGTGCTGCGCAGCCGGGAGAGCGGCGAGGAGCGGGTGGTGCGCTCGGACTTCCTGATCGCCGCGGACGGCCCGCGCAGTCCGGTCCGGGAGAGCCTGGGCATCGGCCGGTCCGGCAAGGGCGAGCTGTTCCACAACGTCAGCATCACCTTCCGGGCCAAGCGGCTGGCCGAGGTGGTCGGCGACCGGCACTTCATCGCCTGCTACCTGACCAACCCGGAGGCGGACGGCGCGCTGCTGCCGGTGGACAACCAGGAGGAGTGGGTCTTCCACGCGCCCTGGCACCCCGAGCACGGCGAGCCGCTGGAGGCCTTCACCGACGAGCGCTGCGAGCGGCACATCCGCACCGCCGTCGGCCTGCCGGAGCTGGACGTCGAGGTCACCGGCCGGGCTCCCTGGCACGCCGCCGAGCGGGTGGCCGAGCGGTACGGCGCCGGGCGGGTCTTCCTCGCCGGGGACTCCGCCCACGAGATGTCCCCGACCGGGGCGTTCGGTTCCAACACCGGCATCCAGGACGCCCACAACCTGGCCTGGAAGGTCGCCGCCGTGCTGTGCGGCTGGGCCGGGCCGCGGCTGCTGGAGACGTACGGGCAGGAGCGCCTCCCGGTGGCCCGGGTGACCGGAGAGCGGGCCTCGGCCCGGTCCGCCGAGCACAGCCACCCGGGCTACGCGGTGGCGCCGGGCGTGGGCCGGCAGGCCGGGGTGCTGGCGGTGGCGCTCGGCTACCGCTACCCGGTGGGCGCGGTGATCGGCGCGGACCGGACCGGGCCGGTGGTCCCCGAGCAGTTCGAGTCGGCGGGCGAACCGGGCAGCCGGGCCCCGCACCAGTGGCTGCGGCGCGCGGGCGTGAAGCTCTCCACGCTGGACCTGTACGAGCAGGCGATGGTGCTGCTCACCGGCCCCGAGGGCGGGGCCTGGCAGGCGGGCGGCAGGCGGGCGGCCGACCGGCTGGCCGTCCCGCTGGACGGCTTCCGGATCGGCGACGGCGCCGAGGACGATCTGGCGCCGGAGCCGGGCGCGGACTTCGCCGCGCTGCACGGCATCGGCCCGCAGGGGGCGGTGCTGGTCCGCCCGGACGGCTTCGTCGCCTGGCGCTCGCCCGGCCCGGCGCAGGACGCGGAGGCCGAGCTCGTCACGGCGCTGCGGACGGTGCTGAGCCTCTGAGGACGCGGAAGGGCCCGCCGGTCGCACGGCCGGCGGGCCCTTCCTGTCGGTCGTCGGCGGTCAGTGGCCGCCCTCGTCGACCACCTCGACGTCGGCGATCTCCTGCTCGATCGCGTCGGTCGGCAGCGCCACCCGGATCGCCCAGTAGTAGATGACCAGCGAGAACACCGACACCAGGGCCATGTCGGCCCACATCGGGATGTTGCCGGTGCCGTCCCCGAAGCTGCCCTGCCAGGAGATCAGGCCGAGGCCCACCAGGTAGGGCGGCAGCCACTGGGCGGACTTCCAGCTCAGCCGGGGCGCGTTCGGCAGACCCTTCTTGATCGCGTACGCGGCGTAGCTGCCGAGCAGGACGTAGCCGAGCACGATCGCGATGCCCAGGCGCGAGAGGGTGTGCCAGCCGGACCAGTAGATGATCAGGCTGGAGACCACGAACGCGGCCGGGGAGATCAGCTCGCCCGCCGGCAGCCGGTAGGGGCGCTCGTGCGCGGGCAGGCGGCGGCGCATCGCACCGAAGGCCAGCGGGGCGCCGGCGTACATCAGCACGCTGGCGGAGGTGATGAAGCCGACCAGCTCCTGCCAGCTCGGGAACGGCAGGAAGCAGATCACGCCGGTGACGAAGGCGATGACCAGGCCGAACCACGGCACGCCGTTCCTGTCGAGCTCCTCGAACCTCTGCGGGGCGTAGCCGTTGCGGCTCAGGCCGTAGGAGATGCGCGAGGTCGAGGTGGTGTAGATCAGGCCGCTGCCGCCGGGGGAGATCACGGCGTCCATGTAGAGCACCCACGCCAGCCAGCCGAGGCCGACCACGGTGGCGAGGCCCGCGAAGGGGCCGTCGATGCCGGGGAAGTCGAGCTTGTCCCAGCCGTTGGCGAAGGCGCTGACGGGCAGCGCGCCGATGAAGACGACCTGGAGCAGGGTGTAGATCAGGCTGCCGATGGCGACCGAGCCGAGCACGGCGCGGGGGATGTCGCGCTTGGGGTTGCGGCTCTCACCTGCGAGCTGGATGGCCTGCTCGAAGCCGAGCAGGGCGAAGATGATGCCGCTGGTGCTGATCGCCGCCAGCACGCCCTGGGCGCCGAACGGCGCGAAGCCGTGCGAGGTGAAGTTGGAGCCGTGGAAGTTGGTCGCGGCCAGCACGAAGATGGTGAGCAGCGGGACGAAGATCTTCAGCCAGGTGGCGATGTTGTTGGTGCGGGCCAGGACGCGCACCCCGAGGAAGTTCACCGCGACGAACACCGCCATGAGCACGGTGGAGACGGCGAAGCCGCTGGCCGTGAGGGTGTTGTTGTCGTTGAGCAGGCCGCCCGCCCAGGACCAGTGCCGGGCGTAGCCGATCATCGCCTCGACCTCGATCGGCGCGACGGTGGCCGCCTGCAGCCAGGAGAACCAGCCGAAGGACATGCCGGCCAGGCCGCCGAAGGCGTAGTGCGGGTACCGCGCGGTGCCGCCCGAGACCGGGAACATGCTGCCGAGCTCGGCGTGCACGAGCGCGAGCAGCACGATCGCGACCGTGCCGATGCCCCAGGACAGGACGGCGGCCGGACCGGCCGCCATCACGCCCTCCTTCGCGCCGAACAGCCAGCCGGAGCCGATGATCGAGCCGACCGAGGCCCACATGAGGCCGATGAGCCCGACGTGGCGGCGCAGTGAGCGGTGGGGAGTCCCGGAGGAGGAGTCGGTGCCCTGGTCGGGCGGCGAGATCTGGTTGAGGGAAGCCATGAACGATCTCTCTGTGGGTGGGGGCTCCGGGGTGGGCGGAGCGATGAGAGTTGCCACACACTAGGACTTTTCAGGGCCCCCTGCACAGATTTCATTACTGAATGTTTACATTCTTTTCTGGACGTCCCTGCAGGTAGGGGGCGTCGTTGTCCCCGATCTCTTACGTATTCGATCGACCCACTCGGAATTCGATCAGCGCCGAGTGGGGCGGCATGATAGACGGTCCTTTCGATGATGGGAATAGTGGTCTCCGTATAGCGGTGCGGTGCTAATCCACCAGATCGGACGGGTCGGTGTTGGCGCCGCAGAGCAGGACGGCGACCCGCTCGCCCTCGGCCAGGCCGGCGGCGGCGAGCGCCGTGGCGGCCGCGTACTCGACGGCGATCCGGCGGTCCTCCCAGAGCTGCCGACGGGCGCGCACGATGGCCTCGTCGTCGACCAGCACCGAGCGGACGCCCGCGTGCGCGGCCGCGTCCACGGCGAGGACGGTGGCGCGGCGGGCCCCGAGCGCGTCCTGGGCGACGGAGTCCACCGGGACGTCCACCGGGTGGCCCGCCTCCAGCGCGGCGTTCAGCGCGCGGCTGCCCGACGGCTCCACGGCGAGCACCCGGACGCCGTGCTCACGGGCCGCCACCGCCACCCCGGCGAACAGCCCGCCGCCACCGACCGACAGCACCACGGTGTCCAGCCCCGGCACCCCGGCGCGCATCTCCGCCAGCACCGTCCCGGCGCCGGCGGCGATCAGCGGGTGGTCGTACGCGTGCGAGGACAGCGCCCCGCTGCCGGCCGCGAACTCCTCGCAGGCGCTCAGCGCCTCCGCGTACTCCCGGCCCGCCAACCGCACCTCGGCGCCGTACGAGCGCAGCCGCGCCAGCTTCACCGGGGAGGCCGTCTCGGGCAGGAACACCGTTGCCCGGACGCCGAGTTCACGGGCCGCCCAGGCGCAGGCCAGCCCGGCGTTGCCGCCCGAGGCGATGGTCACCCCGCTGTCCGGAAGGGTGCCCGCCTCGGCGTGCGCGAGCAGGAAGTTCTGCGCGCCGCGGGCCTTGAAGCTGCCGGTGTGCTGGAGGAACTCCAGGGCCAGCCAAGTCCGCCCGCCGTCGTCCCCCGGCGCCACCGCCACCGGGCGCACCCGCCCGGCGATCCGCTTCCCGGCGGCCTCGACCTCGTCGTACGTCAGCTGGTCCATCGTGTACTGCTCCTTCGTCGAGTGGGGCGTTCCACCGGGAGCCCCCGGCCCGGTCGACCGTACGTCCCGTTCGTGGGCGAGGAAAAGATCGCGAACACCGCGGCCGGGCGGCGTAGGGTGGCCCCGTGCGTCTTGTGATCCTCCCCCCGCCGGCCCGCTAGCGGGCGGCCCACTCCACCCACTCCGGCCCGACGGGACCTGCCCGCGGCCGGGGCGATGACTGCCGCCCGCGTACCCGGCGGACCCGAACCGGCACCTCATCGTGGAGCACCGACGCATGACCCCCTCGTACACCGCCGTGCCCTTCCGGCACGGCCTCCTGTCCATTTCCGCCGCCGCCGTCGCCTGGGGCGTGGGCGGCGCCGTGTCCGCGCTGCTGATGCGCACCGGCGGGCTCGGCCCGGTGGGCGTCTCCTGCTGGCGCTTCGGCGTCGCCGCGCTCTGCCTGGCCCTGCTGCCGAGCCGCGGGCCCCGCGCCGACCGGGGCGCCGCCCGGTGGCACTCCGCGGCGCTGACCGGGCTCGGCCTCGCGGTCAGCCAGTGCGCCTACTTCGGCTCGGTGCACTGGGCGGGCCTCGGGCTGGGCACGCTGATCACCATCGGCGCCGGGCCGGTGTTCACCAGCCTCGGCGCCCACCTGCTGCTCGGCGAGCGGCTGACCCGTCGAGCGGCGGCCGCGGTGGCGTTGGCCCTGGCCGGCCTCGCCCTCCTGGTGGCCGCCCCGGCGGCGGGCCCGCGCCCGGCCCTCGGCGTCGCGCTGGCCGTCCTCGCGGGCGCCGGCCAGAGCGGCCTCACCCTCTGGGCCCGCAGCGGCGGCTCGGCCCGGGCCGGCACCGGCGCCTTCACCACCGGCCTGCTCTGCCTGCTCCCGCTCGCGGCCGTCCAGGGCCTCCACGGCCTCCTGCCGACCGGTGGCGACCCGGTGGTGACCGTGCCCGCGCTGCTCTTCCTCGGCACGGTGCCCACCCTGTTCGCCTACCGCTGGTACTTCACCGGCCTGACCAGCGTGCCCAGCACCACGGCCGCGGTGCTGGTCCTGCTGGAGCCCGCGACCGCGGCGGTGATCGGCGTGCTGTTCCTCGGCGAGCCGCTGACGGCGGGCCTGCTGGCGGGCTCCGCGCTGCTGCTCGCGGCCATCGCCGTGCTGGCGCGGGAGTAGCCGGGCGGGCGGCCACCCGGGCGGGCGCCCTGTGGTCGCCGGGGGCCCGGCGGCGTGCTGTCGTGGTCCGCATGAACAGCTCACTCCCGGCCCGGGTGGCCGCCGCGACCGCCTCCGTCCTCCTGCTCACCACCGCCGCCGGGGCCGTGGGGGCCGCCCCCCGGGCCGGGGGGGGGCCCGGGGGCCGGGCCCGCCCCCCCGCCCCCGGCCCGGGCGCCGGGGGGGCCCGGGGGGGGCGGGCGGCAGAGC
>NZ_JBIVVI010000134.1:0-11560 GCF_044757675.1 Kitasatospora sp. NPDC091257 | reverse complement strand
AAAGCGCTCCTTCTCCTTCGAATTCATGCCGCCGCGCACCGAGGTCGGCGAGCAGAAACTCTGGGACGCCATCCGTCGGCTCGAACCGCTCGACAGGGTCTTGGTCATGCGCACCGAAACTAGCAACCCAAACTTGGAGGACTCTGGGTGAAATATGACTGGATCGTAAGAACGTCCGATCCGGTCGACACCCGGTTCGACAGGTGAATTCGACTGGTGGTTCGACAGGTGGTTCGACGCACGGTCGGGCGCGGGTCAGGCCACGATGCCCAGCTCGTGCGGGGTGTTGTTGAAGCGTCGGCCGCCGGCCGGGGTGACGGTCACGATGTCCTCGATCCGCACCCCGAACCGGCCGGGCAGGTAGATCCCCGGCTCGATCGAGAAGCACATGCCCGGCACCAGCGGCCGTTCCTCGCCCTCGACCAGGTACGGAGGTTCGTGCGTGGTGGTGCCGATGCCGTGGCCGGTGCGGTGGATGAAGTACTCGCCGTACCCGCCCTCGGTGATCACCCGACGGGCGATCCGGTCGATCTCCTGGCAGGCTACCCCGGGGCGCACCGCCTCGAAGGCGGTCTGCTGGGCCAGTCGGACCAGCTCGTGCACCTTGCGCACCTCGTCCGGAACGTCCGCGCCGACATGCACCGTCCGGGTGGTGTCGGAACCGTAGCCGTCCTTGAGACCACCGAAGTCCAGCACCACGGTGTCACCCGTACGGATGACCCGGTCACCGGCCTCGTGGTGCGGGTTGGCGCCGTTCGGCCCCGAGCCGACCACGGTGAAGTCGACCTGGCTGTGCCCGTACTGGATGAGCAGCGCGCCGAGGTCGGCGGCCACGTCGGTCTCCCGGCGGCCGGCGAACTCGACCTCCAGGATGCCCCGGTAGGCGGCGTCCGCCGCGCCGCCGGCGGCGGCCAGGCGGTCCAGCTCCTCGGTGTCCTTGACGGCGCGCAGCATCGGCAGGCAGTCGGTGAGCGAGATGAAGGAGACGCCGGGCAGCGCGGCCTGGAGGCCGAGCAGGTGCAGCGCCCAGGTGTTGTCGGAGACGCCGTACCGTCCGGCCGGGTCGAGCAGCGGGCCGACGGTGGCGAACGGGTCCTCGCCGTCGGACCAGTCGAGCAGCCCGACGGCCGGGGCGCCGACCGCCTTCTCGGCATCCGGGCGCTCCAACTTGGGCACCACCAGAGCGGGTTCGCTTCCGGCGGTGAGGACGAGGGCGGTCAGCCGCTCGGTGATCGCGGTGGGCGAGTAGCCGCACAGGTAGGCCAGGTCGGGACCGGGCGCGACGACCAGGCCGGCCAGACCGGCGGCGGTCGCCTCGGCGGTGGCCCGGGACATCCGGGCGGTGTGGTCCTCGACGGTGAAGGGGTGGGGCACGGCGGTTCCTCCTCGGGGGCCGGACGGGCGCTGCTGGGACTCCATCGCGTCAACTCCATCACGTCCTCGTCGAGTTGGTGAAGCTCTCGGGGAGGAACCGGCGCGATCCGGACGGCGATGCGGATCGCTCTCCGGGCGGCGATCCGGTGGGTGCTCCGGTACCGGGGCGAGGCGTGGGCGGGTGCGGCGGGTCCGCGGCCCGCCCCGGGAAGCCCTCGGGGGCGGGCGTTACCCGGCCAGTTCACCCGGTTGCCGGGCCCGCCGCATGCGGCGGACGGCCGTGCGGGTGAGCGGCGGCCGACCCGGGGCGTCAGTCCTGCCGGTCGGCCGACTCGGCCGAATCGGTGGACTTGGTGGATTCAGCGGATGCGGCGGACTCGGCAGCGGGCCACACGGCGCGCCGCAGCGTGCGGCTCGCGGTCGCGGCCAGCAGGGCGGCGGCGAGCAGGGCGCTGATCCCGACCAGCGCGGTGGCGGGGGAGGAGCGGTCCAGCAGCAGGCCGGTGACGAAGCTCCCGGCGGGCATGCCGGCGGTGAGCAGCGTCATGGTCGCCGCGATCACCCGGCCGCGCAGCGCGTCCGGCACCTGACGGAAGACCAGCAGGTCGAGCATCACCCGCAGGGTCGGCACGCCCGCGCCGAACACGAACAGCGCGGCGAAGACGGTCGGCGCCCCGCCGGGCAGCAGTGGCGCCAGCGGGACCGGTACGGCGCTCCAGGCCACCGCCAGCAGCAGCACGCCGGGGCCCGCCAGCCGGTGCAGCCGGGCGACCAGGGCGGTGCCGGCCAGCGCCCCGACCGCCTCGCCGGCCAGGGCCAGGCCGATCCCGGTGCCGCTGGTGCCGTGCTCGCGCAACAGCACCATGACGGGCAGCAGCAGGGAGGCCCCGGCGAGATTGATCACCAGCAGGACGGCCAGGGCGGTCCGCAGCAGCGGGGAGGCGGCGAGGACGCGGAAGCCCGCCAGGGCGCTGTTCCCGGTGGACCGGTCGGCATCCCCGGACTCGTGCGGGCTGGGGAAGCGCACCGCGACGGCGGCGGTCACCGCGAGCAGGGAGGCGAGCGCGGCGCCGAGGAAGGGGACCGCGTGGCCGAGCCCGAACAGGAATCCGGCCAGTGGCGGTCCCGCCAGCGAGGCGCCGCTCATCCGGGCCTCGTCCTGGGCCAGGGCCTGGGAGAGCTGCTCCGGCGGGACCACCGAGCGCAGCGCGAGCAGCCGGACCGGGCCGCTGTAGGCGATCGTCGCGCCGATCACGGCGCCGACCAGCAGCAGGTGGGCCAGGTTCGGCGGGCCGAACGCCAGGGCCGCCGGGACGCTGGCGAGGGCGAGCAGCCGGGCGCTGTCGGCGGCGATCAGCACCCGGCGGCGGTTCACCCGGTCGGCCACCACGCCGCCGTGGACGCCCAGCAGCAGGGTGGCGGCCATCTGCACGGCGCCGAAGGCTCCGGCGGAGGTGGAGGAGCCGGTGAGCGCGAGGACCAGCAGGGGGAAGGCGGTGTCGCCGATCACCATGCCGAGGGTCGCGGAGGCCTGGCCGGCCCAGAGGGCCTGGAACCGCAGGTTGCGCCGCAGCGGTACGAGCGGCGGCGGTGCGGGCGACGAGGGCGCGGACGGGGAAGGCACGGGCGGCGAGGGCGCGGACGGCGGGGCGTCGGCCGGTCCGGGGTGCTCCATCGCCGCTGTCGTCGTCGGTTGGTCCGTCATGTCCCGCCCCCATCGTTCGCGATTGCCGCAATCATTCACGTCTGCATGAATGATGTCGTAGGCGTCATTGGTTTCGCAAGGGTGATTGATGGCTCGGTGGTGAGCGCTCACCGGGGCGTGATTGCGAACGGAGCGGCCGATCTGGAAGGGTGGCCCCGTGGTCGAGCACACACCGGAGGCCGCCGACAGCGGCGAGCAGCAGCCCGTCACCTGGGTCAAGGAACGCCAGGTGTCCGACGTCGCGGTGCTCAAGGCCCTGGCCGACCCGCTGCGCCTGGCCATCCTCGGCGCGCTGCAGTCCTCCGAGGACCGTCCGCTGACGGCCAAGGAGCTCGCCGCCACGCTCGACGAGCCGCAGACCAAGCTCTACCGGCACATCAAGCAGTTGGAGAAGGCCGGGCTGGTCCTGGTGGCCGGCACCCGGCTGGTCTCGGGCATCGTGGAGAGCCGCTACCGGGTCGCCCAGGGGGCGATCCGGCTGGCCCCGGAGATGTTCACCGCCGACTCCCCGGCCCGCTCCGAGGCGTACGAGGCCGTCGTGGCCGCGATGGACCGGGTGCGGTCCGACTTCCGCGCCAGGATCGCCGAAGGCCGGCTGGACTTCGGCCGGCCGCCCGGTGGTTCGGGCCCGCCGTCCGGGCTGTTCGCGGACTTCGCGCTGCGGCTCAGCCCGGACCGGCTGGACCGGCTGCGATCCCAACTTGCCGAAATCTTCGACGAACTGAACGAAGAAGGGCCGAGTGCGGCCGAGGATGCGCTGGATGTGACCGTCTTTACCCTGCTCTACGGTCTCCGACCGGGCACGGAATCATAAATTCCGGGTCGTCTGTCGGTGCGGTGGGACACCATGTCCGGCATGTCCTACGAACTCCAGGCGCTGATAGGAACACGGGAGCTGCTGACGGTGGCGGCGGCGGAGGTTTCGACGGCCCGGGTGGTGCCGTTGGCGCAGGGGCTGGCCCTGATCCCGGTCACCTCCGCCGTCCTCACCGCGCTCCAGGGAGACGGCGTCCTGCGCAGGCCCGGCGGCGGGGCCGGGCCCGGCCGGCACGCGGACGGCTTCGAACTCCGGCTGGCCGCCTGGTCGAAGGCCGGGCCGATCGCCCGCGTCGAGGCGCGGTACTTCGGTGGCGGCGGCACCCAGCGCGCGGCCGTCTGGGCGGACGGCGCGGTCACCCTCGGCCCGCTCACCATCGGCGAATTCGAGCCCGCCCCGGCCGAGGGCACCCCGATCTCCCGCGCCCTGCGGCGGATCGGCGCCCGCACCGAGGAGGGCCGGGCGGACGAGTTCGAGTCGGTCGGCCTGGGCCGGCACCGCACCACCGGCGGCTGGGCGGAGCCGGCCGACTGACCCCGCCGCCGCCCGTGCTCGTTCCCGCGCCCGTGCCCGTGCCCGTGCCCGTGCCCGTGCTCGTGCGGTCAGTGCGGGGTGGGGGATTCGGCCTGCCAGCGCCGGCCGATGGAGCGCAGGAGGGCCGGGTAGACGCCGAGGTACCGGAAGGGCTTGATGGCGGCCATGTAGAGGTGGCCGAGGAGCCCGTTGGGCTTGACCAGGACGGCCATCTGGGCGCGGTACGTGCCGCTGCCGGGAGCGGTCTCGACCCAGCCGAGGTGGAGGATGCCGTGGACGGTGCGGTTGGCCGTCTCGGCGGTCCACTCGTCGTGGAGCAGGTAGACGGAGCGGAACGGCGCGGAGCGGGTGTCGGGGCCGCGCGGGGCGTCCCGGAGATCGGCGGGGAGGCGGTCGCGGAGGGTGGGGACGCGGGTGCCGAGGCCGGCGTCGGGCTTGTCCCAGCCGAGCAGGGCGCCGAGCTTCCAGCGGGCCGCGAAGAGGAGGCGGACGACGGGGGAGGCGGACATCGGGGCGCCGGTGCCGTTGGCGAACTGGGCGACCAGGCGGGCGAGGTCGTCGGGGCCGCCGGGGGTCGGCAGGGCCCACACGTCCTCCAGGCGGAAGTCGGGGGCGATCTCGTGGATCCGCCACGGGCGGGAGGTGTGTGCCGTGCGGGGGAGTCTCATCTGCGTGCCCCTGTCTGTACGGTGCCGTATAGAGCCAGGCTAGACCCGTGTGTACGGTGGCGTATGCACAAGGGTGTGAGCGTGAGGAGCGACACAGTGGAACGAGACGCGGCGAGGGGCCCGGCATGGGCGTGACGCGGACGCCGCGCGCCCGGTGGATCGAGGAGGGGCTGCGGGCGCTCGCGGCCGGCGGCCCGGAGGCGGTGCGCGTCGAGCCGCTCGCCCAGGCGCTCGGAGTCACCAAGGGCGGCTTCTACGGGTACTTCCGCAACCGGGGCGCGCTGCTCGACGAGATGCTCGACACCTGGGAGCGGGAGGTCACCGAGGGTGTGATCGCCCAGGTCGAGGACGAGGGCGGCGACGCCCGGACCCGGCTCGGGCGGCTCTTCGCGATCGCCGCCACCAGCGGCGACGGGCCCGTGACCGGCACCACCGTCGACCTGGCGATCCGCGACTGGGCGCGGCGCGACGAAGCGGTCGCCGAACGCCTGCGCCGCGTGGACAACCGCCGGATGGCCTACCTGCGTTCGCTCTACGCGTCGTTCTGCCCCGACCCGGACGACGTCGAGGTCCGCAGCCTGATCAGCTTCTCGCTCCGGATCGGCCACCACCTCGTCGCCGTCGACCACGAGGGCCGCAGCCGCGCCGAGGTGATGGAACTGACCCGCGATTGGCTCCTGCGCTAGAGCCTGTCTCCGGCCGGTCGGGCACGCGGAAAGCGGGCACGGAAAGCGGCGCACGGAAAACGGGGGCGCGGCACCGAAGAAGGTCCGGTGCCGCGCCCCCGTCGTGTCCCGCAGCCGCTCGGAGCCTGCGTCGCCGCAGGCCGGGGCCGGTGCTAGCGGTAGTTCACGTACTGGAGCGCGAAGTCCAGGTCCTTGCCCTTGAGCAGGGCCTGCACGGCCTGGAGGTCGTCGCGGCTCTTCGAGCTGACGCGCAGCTCGTCGCCCTGGACCTGTGCCTTGACGCCCTTCGGGCCCTCGTCACGGATGATCTTCGCGACCTTCTTCGCGTCCTCCGTGGTGATGCCCTCCTTGACGTTGGCGAAGATCTTGTACTCCTTGCCGGACAGCTGCGGCTCGCCGGCGTCCAGAGCCTTCAGCGACAGGCCGCGCTTGATGAACTTGGTCTGCAGGACGTCGAGGATGGCGCGCACGCGCTCCTCGCCGTTCGCCTTCATCTCGATCTTCTCGGCGGTGCGGCTGATCTCGCCGCCGACGCCCTTGAAGTCGAAGCGCGTCGCGATCTCACGGGAGGTCTGGTTGATCGCGTTGTCGACCTCCTGCCACTCGACCTTCGAGACGATGTCGAAACTGGAGTCGGCCATGGGTGTTGGTCTCCTTGATGCTCTGGCTTCACTGGCACGGCCCGCCCTCGCGGGCGTCCGGAGTCCCAGCCTATCCAGCGCCACACCGGCCCCGCCCGTACCGCCCGCCCGTGGTTCCTTGATCATCGCGTGATCTATCGAGTGGCGGAGCACCCCCCGGCATCGGGTATGGTTTACCAAGTCGAACGGGGTGAACACCCCGGGAAACGAAGATCCTGGCTGGTTGCCCGAGCGGCCAAAGGGAGCAGACTGTAAATCTGTCGCGCAAGCTACGCAGGTTCGAACCCTGCACCAGCCACAGGATAGAGAAGGGCCCATGACCTGCGGAAACGCAGATCACGGGCCCTTTTTCGTTTAGTTGGTCGACTGGTGGCACGGTGCCCCGTTTGAGTGGCTTGTCTCACTTTGCGCCACCTGAATCCCGGTGCTGACCAGCGCGTACGGACCAGCTACGGACCAGGATCCGGTGCCGGCGGTGCCGGACGGTTCCTGTTGAGCCGCTTCGAGATCAGCTCGTTCGCGTACTCGACGGTGCCGTGGAGGCACTTCGCGTAGACCCGCAGCAGGACGGCCACGCTGTGCCCCGCCCGCCGGGCGACCTCCGTCGGGTCGACCCCGGAGTTCAGCCCGAGCGAGATCCCGGCGTGCCGCAGGTCGTACGGGCGCTTGCCGAGCTTCGTCGCGCACTCGGCCGGCGACAGCACCTCGGCCCGGGCCCGCTGCCAGACGACCCCATAGCCGCTCTCCTGCACCATCCCGCCCCGGGACGTCCGGAAAAGCCGCCCGTCGGACGCCGCCCCGAACGCGGCGACGTGCTCCCGCAGGATCGCCACCAGCTCGGGCGGGATAGGAACGCGGCGGGTCGCCTTCTCGGCCCGGTGCTTCAGGCCGCGCTTGTCGTGCGAGGCCCCGTCGTCCGTCCAGGACGACCCGACCCGCGGCCGGGTCTCGTCCAGGACCATGTAGCCCCACCCCTCGACCGGGAGGTGGCAGCGCGCGAGCGTGAGGAAGACGGCCTCGGCCGGCCGCAGCCAGCCGTAGTAGAGGCAGGCGAAGAAGGCCCGGAGGTGGGCCCCGCGCTTCCCCTGACGTCCGGCCGCCTCGATCAGCGCCGCCGCCTGGTCCTCGTTGACCACGACGCCGGGGTCGACCTCCTCCTCGGCCTCCGGCGGCTGCCACTGGACGGTCGGGAGCGGGTTCGCGGCCAGGTAGCCCTCCTCCACGGCGTAGCCGAAGAGGTGACCGAGGATGCGGCGCTTGCGCAGGATGACCGACGGCGCGGCCTTCTTGCCGTCGAGCTTCACCGCGAGGGCGTTCAGCAGGCGGCGCACCATCGGCGGCTCCTCGAAGGCGGAGACCAGCACGGACTGCTTCTGCACCCACGCCAGGGCCTTGGCCCAGTCCGCCGGCGGCTCCTCCTCCCACTGGTTCACGTTGAACGCCCAGCTGTAGAGCGCCCGGCGAACGATCCGCTTGTCCGGCATGCCGGCCTTCGACTTCACCAGCTCGAACGTGACCGTGGCGAGGGCATCGGCCCACGTTGTGCGGGTCTTGGCAGGAGCCCCCTCCCAACGGGCCGCGACGTACCGGCGGCCGAGCTCGTACCAGGTGATCTGCTTCTCCTTGCGGAGCTCGGAGAGCGGCAGGCCGCGGTCGACGTCGAACGGCTGCCCGTCGCGGAGGGCGGAGATCAGCTCGGACTTCCGGCCGTCGGCCGCGGTCTTTGTCAGGAAGGACTCGGAGAACTCCCGCCCGGCGACGGTCCAGCGGACCATCCATGGGGCCCGCCGGTCCGGGCGGTGTCGGTGGTCCCAGAATTTGACCTTGTACGAGGTGGCCATCAGGCGGCCACCTCGCAGGTGGCGAGCCAGGCGTCCAGGTCGGCCCGGTCGACCCGGACCTGGCCGTTCGGGAGCTTGATGAGGCGCGGCGCCTGGCCCCGGGCGCGCATCCGGTAGAAGGCGGCACGGGACATGCCGAGTTCGGCGAGCACGACGGGGAGCTTGAGCAGTTCGCGCTTGGGCATGGCGAAGTCTCCTGCTGTGGGTACGGAGGGTGGCTTCGGGGTGTTGCGAGCCCTCTCGCGGGCGGCGGCGGAGGGCGGAAGGCGTCAGGCATGTCAGGGGAACTCGCTGACCTGCCGATACGGCTCCTGGTCGGGCGTCAGAGGTTGTCAGGGCTGTCAGGGGATCTCGGATATCCCTGACAGCCCTGACGTTCCCTGACGGGCCGTCCGACGGCGTACGCGCTGGTCAGAGCTTTGCCCTGACATCCCTGACGGTTACGTGATCGGGTCCGCGTTCGTGGGGGCGCTCAGCGCCGGGTGGACACGGTAGGTGACAGCCTGGGGTCGTCCGCGCTGGTTGCTCGCCGGGGGCTGGTCGGTGCGGAGCCAGCCGTGCTGTTCGAGGAGGGCGAGGGCGGGTTCGACGTCGGCGACCTTCTTGAACCGCCGGGACGACGCGACGGCGTCGTGGGCCTTGATGTGGGTGCGGTGGGTGCCGTCCTTCTTCGGTCGCTGGAACCACTGGAGGAGGGCGTGGGCGTCCTCGGTGGCGGGGTCGGCGGCGATGAGGTCGAAGACGGCGAGGGTGTGGGCGGTGTAGTACTCGGCGATCTCGGCGGCGCGGTCGACGGTGGCGGCCTCGACGGGCGCGCGCCAGTCGCCGCCGACGTGGTCGGCGAGGTGGAGGAGGACGGCGATGCGGGCGATGTGGCCGACGAGCTTGCCGGCCCAGTCCTTGATGTGGGCGAGCGGCTCGTCCGGGCGGAGCTGGACCTCGAACTTCTCCTGGAGCTTCTCGACGGCGAGGTCGGCGGCCTCGGTCATCTTCACGGTGACCGGCTCGTCCAAGGCGGTGAGGGCGCGCAGGAGCGCGGAGAGGCGGACGTCGTAGGTGGTGGCGACCGGCTCGGGGATCGGGGTGGTGCGGATCTTGCGGTAGCCGAGGTTGGAGGGCGGGAGGGAGTACAGGAAGCGGGCGAGCAGGCCGCGGTCGCGGGCTCCGGGTGCGGCGCCGAGCTCCTGGAGGACGGCGGGCTGCGGGGTGACGCCGATGGTGAGCGCGGGCTTGTCGACGGTGGGCTGCTCGCGGGTGATCCGGTCGGCCTGGAGCCGCTCGCCCTTGTGGGCCTGGAGGAAGACGCCGAGGTTGGGCTTGCTGCTGTAGCGGCCGACGATGCTGTCGAACAGGTCGCCCTCGGGGGAGAGCGCGGCCAGGCAGCGGTGGACGCCGAGCTGGTGGGTGACGGTCTCGGGGGTGATGTCCCCGGACAGGGTCAGCCGCGGGCTCGGCGGGACGACGATCTCGTCGGCCAGCATCCGGGCGCCGGAGATCTCGGCGACCAGGTGGGCGCGGTCGAGGTCGGGGTTCTTGCGGGCCTTGGCCATCAGGGCCTCGACCTCGGCCAGCGCGGTCTCCTTGGCGGTCTCGGCCTCGATGATCCGGGGCCGGGCCTCGGCCCGCAGCTCGTCCTCGATCCGGTAGACGGGGCCGGTCATGAACGCGAACACGTCGGACTTGCGGCTGGCCGGGGGCATCGCGCACACGAGGTAGAGGTTCGACTGCTCGCGCCAGCCGGGCCGGATCTCCACGCCTACCCGTCCGCCGGCGGCGGTGGACAGCGCGGCCAGGGACATGGTGGCGGCCATGTCGGGCGGGGTCTGGGTGAACTCCGCCACCGCCTCCACGTACGCACCGACCCACGCGGGCAGGGTGCGGACGGGGAAGGTGGGCAGTGCTCCGTGGGAGCCGAGCGGGACGGGGTCGAGCCAGGTCTCGCCGGAGGCGAGGTCCGCCAGGGCGGCGAGCGCGGCGGTGCGGACGGCGTCGAGGTCGGCCTGGTCGTCGCCGGCCATGTGGGCCAGGCGGCTGGTGGCGGTGTTGATGCGGCGCCGCTCGGCGGCCACGCGCACGATTTCGGCGTAGTACTCGCCGTTCGCGGCGGTCGGGGTCGCCTGGATGCAGGTGTGCAGGTAGCTGGGCCCGCCGACGCGGGCCAGGTCACCCTGGCCGCGCAGGACTTCGGCCAGCAGCATCGGGTCGACCGGCCGCTCGCCGCTGGCCGCCATGCGGGTGATGGCGCGCCAGATCGTCTCGTGCGCGAGGTGGTAGAACGCGCTCGGGTCGCCGAGCTGGGCGGCGAGCGCGGGGATCTGGGCGGGGTCGAGCAGGGCGGCGCCGATGACGGCCTGCTCGGCGGCCTTGACCTCGGCGGGCTCGGGCCGGAACGGGATCACGTTCGGCCCGTACTCGCTGGTCAACGAGCTGATGGCCGGGCCGCTCACCGGACACCGCCGAGCAGGCCGGCGACGAGCGGGGCCAGGTTCCGGTTGGCGTGCCCGGCGAGCGCCGCGACCACCGTCTTGGCCTCGCCGGTGAGCGTGCGGCCGGGCCGGGCCACGGTGGGAGTGACGAGGATGCACTCCGGGACCGGGAGGAGCACGGTGGCGGTCACCAGGACGGCGGGGCGGTCGGTGCGCTCCGGGCCGACCAGCACGGGCCACGCCTCGCCGGGGCGGGACCACGGGGCGCACTCCCAGTCCAACGGGCGGCCGGTGAGGCGGTGCGCGAGTGCGCTGTGCCGCAGGCCGACCTTCGCGCAGAACTGGGCGCCGCCCTCGTGGTCGACGTACACCTCGACCCGGTCGAGGTCCGGGCGCACGACCGCGTACCCCGGGGCCATGACCGGGCTGGTGGCGGTGCGCCACGCGGCGGCGGCGAACTCGACCGGCCGGAGCGGCTCGCCGTCCTCGTGGAAGTCGTGGGCGTGGTGGGCGATGTAGGCGCCGTAGCGGGATCGGCCGTCGCTGGCGCTCTCCCGGTCGGCGGTGTCGTCGAGGATGACGAGCGTGGAGTGGTCGAACTGGGGCATGCTGGTCCCATCTCTGTGAAGGGGATGCACAGCCCCGCACCGGCCGTCTGTCTTGGCGGATCGTCGGTTGGTGCGGGGCTTCGTGCTGTGTGGATCACGCGGCGTTGGCGCGGCCGACGATGATCGTTCGGGCGGGGTTCTCGGGGTCGGCGCGCATGACGAACCCCTCTCGGGTGGACCACTGCTGGGCGTTGTTGTGGTTGTTGTTGTTGCTCTGACCTGCGACAACAACGCCGTCAGGGGCACTCTTGGAGGGGGAG
>NZ_JBIVVI010000133.1:0-11630 GCF_044757675.1 Kitasatospora sp. NPDC091257 | reverse complement strand
GGTGCCGGCCCGGCGGGAGGCCTACGAGGGCCGCCCCGCCGCGCCGGGCCTCGGCGGCACCCGGCTGCCGCTGGCGAGCTGATCCCCCGACGGGCGGCTGGTCCCCCTCGGGGGCTCGTCCCCGTCAGGCGGCCACCAGTGCGGCCGGCCGGCCCGCGTGCATCACGCTGAGATTGGTCGCCAGCCGGACCGGGTCCTGGGCCAGCCACAGCCGCAGCGCCGCGCCCAGGGCGGCACTGGCCGACTCGACCCGGACGTCGGTGATCTGCGCGATCCGGGCCGCGCCCGGCACCAGCAGGTCGGCCAGCGCGGTCGGCAGCCAGACCGTCAGGGCGCACGGCGCGGGCATGGCCAGCGCGCCCAGCAGCCGGTAGGCGTCCCCCGGTGCGCTGAGCGTGGGGATGATGTCCAGCAGCGCGTCGGACACCACCTCGGACACGTCGCTCCGGTGTCCCTGGGCGAGCCTGCGGAGCAGCATGCGCTCGGCGGCGGTGATTCGGACGGTCAGCATGACCTCGTCGCACTCCATTGCGCGATTTCCTCCTCAATTCCCTCTCGCACCGACCGGCGGCCGGCACGCACTACCCCTGCACATCGGCCCGGCTACCTGTGGGAGAGAGCCGGGCCGGTGGGTCATCGTGTGCCCCGGTCAGATCCCCGCGTAGGAGTGCTTTCCGGTGACGAAGATGTTCACGCCGTAGTAGTTGAAGAGCCAGCAGGCGAACGCCGCCAGCGCCAGGTAGGCGGCCTTGCGGCCCTTCCAGCCGGCCGTCGCGCGGGCGTGCAGGTAGCAGGCGTAGGCGACCCAGGTGATGAACGACCAGGTCTCCTTCGGGTCCCACTCCCAGTACTTGCCCCAGGCCGCCTCGGCCCAGATCGCGCCCGCGATGATGGTGAAGGTCCACAGCGGGAAGACCAGGGCGTTGATCCGGTAGGACAGCTTGTCGAAGGTCGACGCGGCGGGCAGCCGGCGCCAGATCGAGGCCGAGGTGCCCAGCGGACCGGTGGTCAGGCCGGCCGCCATGCGCTTGTCGAAGGAGTCCTTGCCGAGGTACAGCAGCGTCGCGATGAACGCCGCGTAGAAGGCGCCGCCGCAGAAGATCGCGGTGGACACGTGGATCGCCAGCCACGGCGAGTGCAGCGCCGGGACGAGCTGCTCGGAGTCGGTGTACAGCACCGTGGTGGCGATGCCGAGGGTCAGCAGCCCCGCGAGGACGACCGGCAGGCCGAGCCAGCGGACGTTCTTCCTCGCGGCCAGCAGCACCAGGTACGCCGCCGTCATGGCGAAGGCGAAGGCGCAGGAGAACTCGTACATGTTGCCCCACGGCCAGCGCGAGACCGAGAGGCCGCGGGCGACGATCCCGCCCGCGTGCAGCGCCGCGCCGAGCACGGTGAGCGAGACGGCGATCCGTCCGGCCAGGTCGGCCCGCTCGTTGGTGCCGGCCGCGCCGGGGCCGTCCTCCTCCTCGACGCCGCGCCCGCTGGTGACCACCGTCGCGCCCTCGCCCGCGACCGCGGTGCGGGTGAGCGTGGTGGTGCCGCCGCCGGCCCCCGCCACGGTGACGGTGACCTTCCTGGCCTTCTTCTCGGCCGTGGCGACGCTCTCGCCGAGGCTGCCGGCCTGGACCTTCGAGCGGACGGCGACGGCGCCCTTGCTGCCGAAGGTCCACTCGATCATGTGGGCGAACATGGCGAGCGTGTAGACCACCATCGCCGAATAGATCAGCTTGTTGGAGAGGTCGGCCAGCTGTGGGTCGACCGCCGAGGCGAGTTGCACCGTCTACTCCTTGGAGTTCTGGTCGGCAGGGACTGCGGGGGCTGAGGCCTCGGCCTCGGGGTCGTGGGGTGTCGCGTCGGACGGGGTGTCGGCTTCCCCGGCACCGTCCTCGGCCTCCTCCTCGGAGGCCGGGGCGTCGTCCTCGGAGGCCGGGGCGTCGTCCTGGAGGTCGACCGCGAGCTCCGCCAGCTCCTCGGCGATCTTCGCCGACTCGCTGCGGGCCAGGCCGGCCAGCTCGACCTGGGTGCCGCCGCCCGGCAGGGCGACCGCCCGCACCCAGATCCGGCGGCGCTGGATGAACAGCGAGCCGATCAGACCGAGGATCGCCAGCACGCCGCCGACCAGGGCGATCTCATTGCCCGGGCGGTGCGTGATGTTGAAGCTGGCCCACTGCTTGTAACCGTCGAAGGTGATGGAGCCGTAGCCGTCGGGGAGGGTCCAACCCTCACCCGGCTTGAGCCTGGCCTTGGCCGGCTGGCCGTCCTGGATCAGCTGGGTGAGCTTGCGGGTGTTGAGCTGGTAGACGTTCTGCGGCAGGCCGGAGTCGGTGCCCAGGTCGCCCGCGAAGGCGTTCAGCACCAGTTCGGGGGCGGCGTCACCGGGGAACAGCGAGACCGGGCCGGTGCCCTCGAAGCTCAGCGGGGCGGTCGGCAGGAAGAACCCGGAGAAGCCCATCTGGGTCTTGTTGCCGTCGGGACCCACGCCGTAGTCGGAGGCCTTCACCACGCCGGTGGAGGTCAGGTTGCCGTCCTGCGGCAGGAACGGGACGGCACCCTGGTAGACGACGTCGCCCTTGCCGTTCTTGAGGGTGATCACCGGGGCGTAGCCGTGGCCGATCAGGTAGACCTTGCTGCCGCCGACCTCCAGCGGGTGGTTCACCTCGATCGTCGACTTCTTCAGCGCGGACGGGTCGCCGCCCTCGGAGTACTCGACGTGCGCGGTGAACTGCCGGGCGGCGCCGATCTGGTCGCCCTTCTCCTGGAACTTCGAGGTGAAGCCGTCCAGCTTCAGGTAGAAGGGGTCCAGGTCCTGGCTGCCGTAGAACCGGGTGCCGGTGAAGTCGTCGAGCTGGGTGATGGTGTTGGAGTAGGCCTCGCCCTCGATCATCAGCTTGCCGCCGGTGCCGGCGGCCAGGCTGGACCAGGCGAAGCCGCCGAGCAGCGCGAACAGCGACAGGTGGAACAGCAGGTTGCCGACCTCGCGCAGGTAGCCCTTCTCGGCCGCGACCGCGCCGCTGGACAGGTGGGCGCGGAAGCCGCGCTTGCGCAGCAGCCGGTGCGCGGCGGCGTTCACCTTGTCGGCGTCCGCCTCGGTGCGCCAGACCGCGTGCACCGGCATCCGGGTCAGGTTGCGCGGCGCGGCCGGCGGCCGGGAGCGCAGCACGCCGACGAACTGCCAGGTGCGCGGGACGATGCAGCCGGCCAGCGAGACGAACAGCAGGATGTAGATCGCGGAGAACCAGACCGAGCTGTAGACGTCGAACAGCTGGAGCTTCTCGTAGATCGGCGCGACCGTGGTGTGCTGCGCCTTCCAGGTCTGCACCTTGAACTGGTTCTGCCCGTTCTGCGGGATCAGCGAGCCGGGGATGGCGGCCAGCGACAGCAGGAACAGCAGGATCAGGGCGACCCGCATCGAGGTCAGCTGGCGCCACATCCAGCGGGCCCAGCCGAACGGCCCTATGCCGGTCGGGCCTTCGGACTCGACCGGGGCGGTGCTGAGCCGCTCGGCGGCACTGTCGTCCGGCGCCGGCGGCTGCTCGGTCTCGGTCGTGGTGTTGCTCACGGTCAGATTCCGATCTGGAAGTCGGCGGTCCAGGACTGCAGCTGGCTCATCATCGAGTCCCAGATCCCGGTGACGAGCAGCAGACCGACCGCGACGAGCATGCCGCCGCCGATCCTCATGACGAGCGGGTAGTGCCGCTTGACCCAGCCGAAGGCGCCCAGCGCCCGGCGGAAGGCCACCGCGGCCAGGATGAACGGTACGCCGAGGCCCAGGCAGTAGAAGGTGGTCAGCAGCGCGCCACGCTGGGCGTCGGCCTGGTTGAGGGCCAGGTTCTGGACGGCGGTCAGGGTCGGGCCCATGCACGGGGTCCAGCCGACGCCGAACACCACCCCGAGCATCGGGGCGCCCAGCAGGCCGACCGCCGGGCGGCGGTGCGAGCGGACCTCGCGCATGCTCAGCCCGGGCACCAGGCCCATGAACGCCAGGCCCATCACCACGGTGAGCGAGCCCAGCACGATGCTGATGATCCGCTTGTAGTCCTGGAGCTCCTGGCCGAAGTAGCCGAACAGGGCGCCGGTGGAGACGAACACCGCGGTGAAACCGAGGATGAACAGCACCACGCCGAGCAGCATCCGGCCGCGCCGCGAACCGCGGGCGTCCGCGAGGTCGGCGGCGGAGAAGCCGGTCACGTACGACAGGTAGCCGGGGACCAGCGGCAGCACGCACGGCGAGAAGAACGACGCCAGCCCCGCCACCAGCGCGACCGGGGCGGCGGCCAGCAGCGCGCCGCTCTGGACGGTCGAGGTGGCGTCGGCGAGGTACAGGGGCGGCAGACTCACTGCTTCTGCTCCGCGACCACCGGCTGGAGGATCGACTCCAGCGCGTCCTCGGTGGTGCCGCCGACGGCGCGGGCGGCCAGCTTGCCGTCCCGGTCGACGATCAGGGTGGTCGGGATGGACTGCGGGTTGAGGCTGCCCTTGGGGAACTTGAGCAGCTGGGTGCCGGCCGGGTCGAAGAGGCTCGGGTAGGTGACGCCCTGCTCCTGCTCGAAGCGGACGGCGTTCTGCTTCTCGGTGTCCCGGGTGTTGATGCCGAGGAACTGGACGCCCTGGTCCTTGTACTTCTCCGAGACGTTCTGGAGGCTCTTGGCCTCGGCCCGGCACGGGCCGCACCAGGAGCCCCAGACGTTCAGCACGACGACCTTGCCCCGGTAGTCGGAGAGCTTGGCCGCGGTGCCCTCCAGCGTCTCGCCGGAGATGTCCGGCGCGTCCCCGCGCTTGCCGGCCTCCGCCTTCGACAGGTTGGTGCCCTTGACCGTGACGAAGCCGACCTGGCCCTCGCCGCCGCCCGACGAGCCCGAGGAGGAGCAGCCGGTGAGGGCGAGCGCAGCGGCGGCGACGGTGGCGGCGGCTGCTGCGGCGACACGAGGACGGGGGCGCGTCATGGCAGACATGTGAAAAGTTTCGCATGGAGTTCCGGGCCGGTTCGCCGGGGTCCTGCCTTGCGCGTCGCACCCCCTCTGACCTGCGACGAAATCGGGTCACCCGGCATCTGCCAGGTGACCCGAAGTCATACTTACACGCCGCTTACGGAGGCGGGGCGGCGAAGGTGCGGAGGCTAGGCGCCGAAGCTCTTGCCCACCGGCTTGTCGCCCTTGCGGCCCTTGCCCACCAGGTGCGCGGGCAGCAGGTCGCGGGCCGGCTCGCGGTAGCCGACGGAGACGATCCTGTCGCCCTCGAAGGTGAAGCTGGTCAGCGAGGCCAGCGAGCACTGCCGGTTGCGCGGGTCGTGCCAGAGCCGGCGGCGCTCCACGAAGGAGCGCAGGGTCCAGATCGGCAGCTGGTGGCTGACGCAGACCGCCTCGTGCCCGCGCGCGGCGTCCCGGGCGGCGCCGAGCGCGCCCATCATCCGCACCGCCTGGTCGAGGTACGGCTCGCCCCACGAGGGCTTGAACGGGTTGGTGAGGTACTTCCAGTAGCCCGGGTTCCGCAGCGAACCGTCGCCGACCCCGAAGGTCTTGCCCTCGAAGACGTTCTCCGCCTCGATCAGCCGCCCGTCCGCCGCGACGTCCAGGCCGTGCGCCTCGGCGATCGGCGCGGCGGTCTCCTGGGCCCGCTCCAGCGGGGAGGCCACCACGTGGGTGATGTCCCGGCCGGCCAGGTCCTCGGCGACCCGCTCGGCCATCTTCCGGCCCAGCTCGGACAGGTGGTAGTCCGGCAGGCGCCCGTACAGGACGCCCTCCGGGTTGTGCACCTCGCCGTGCCGCATCACGTGGACGACGGTGATCTCTTTGGCGCTCACTTCTCGACTACTCCTGGGAATCGGGTTCGGGCCGCGACGGGTCAGGCCGTGGCGGCGGCAGCGGCGCGCGCGGCGGCCGGCAGGGCGGCGGCGATCCGCTCGATCGCCCGCTCGTCGTGGGCCGCCGAGACGAACCAGGACTCGAAGGCGGACGGCGGCAGGTAGACGCCCGCGGCCAGCATCGCGTGGAAGAAGGCGGTGAAACGGTACGCCTCCTGGGTCCTGGCCTCGTCGTAGTCGGTGACCGGGGCCTCGGTGAAGAACACCGAGAACATGTTCCCGGCGGTCTGCAGCCGGTGGGCCACGCCCTCCTTGGCGAGCGCGTCGGTGACCAGGCCGGAGACCTCGGCGGCGACCTTGTCCACCGTCGCGTACACCTCGTCGGTGCAGCCGCGCAGCTGGGCCAGGCCGGCCGCGGTGGCGATCGGGTTCCCGGACAGGGTGCCCGCCTGGTAGACCGGGCCGGCCGGGGCCAGGTGCGCCATCACGTCGGCGCGGCCGCCGAAGGCCGCGGCCGGGAAGCCGCCGCCCATGACCTTGCCGAAGGTCAGCAGGTCCGGCGCCCAGCCCTCGTTCGCCGCCTCCAGGCCGTACCAGCCGGCCTTGGAGACGCGGAAGCCGGTCATCACCTCGTCGGAGATGAACAGCGCGCCGTTCTCCCGGCAGAGCCGGGCCAGGCCGCCGTTGAAGCCGGGCAGCGGCGGGACGACGCCCATGTTGCCGGGCGAGGCCTCGGTGATCACGCAGGCGATCTCGCCCGGGTGGGCGGCGAAGGCCTGCTCGACGGCGGCCAGGTCGTTGTACGGCAGCACGATGGTGTCGCCGGCCTGGGCACCGGTGACGCCCGGGGTGTCCGGCAGCCCGAAGGTGGCCACGCCGGAACCGGCGGCGGCCAGCAGCGCGTCCACGTGACCGTGGTAGCAGCCGGCGAACTTGACCACCTTCGCCCGGCCGGTGAAGCCGCGGGCCAGCCGGATCGCGGACATGGTGGCCTCGGTGCCGGAGGAGACCAGGCGGACCTGCTCGACCGGGGCGACCCGGCCGACGATCTCCTCGGCCAGCTCGACCTCGCCCTGGCCGGGGGTGCCGAAGGAGGTGCCCTTGGAGACGGCCTGCTGGACGGCGTCGATCACCGCGGGGTGCGCGTGGCCGAGGATCATCGGACCCCACGAGCACACCAGGTCGACGTACTCGCGGCCGTCGGCGTCGGTCAGGTAGGGGCCGGTGCCGGACACCATGAAGCGCGGCGTGCCGCCGACCGCGCGGAAGGCGCGCACCGGGGAGTTGACGCCGCCGGGCGTCACCACGGAGGCGCGGTCGAACAGCGACTGGGACTGGGGGGCTTCGTAGGGGTAGCTCACAAAAGACATGGTCTCAAATCGTGTCCTCACGCTCTGCATGTCCGACCCGATCATCTGGAACGATGATCCGGGCACCGTTGTCTGTACGGTTGTCCGTACAGCAGGGGCCGCTGACTGCACCGGACCGGGGACCAGTCAGACTGTGTACACAGAGTGCACGGGCGTTCCGGTTTGTGTGCAGGGGTGTGGAGAGGACTGCCGCGTACCGCGAGTGGGTACGGCGGCGCATGACGGGTAAGGAGCACGTCCGGTGGGCGCCGGATGTGCGGGGGTCTGTCGATTCCGGCGAATTCCGGTGAGGATGGTCCGAGTGTCCGAGGCGCAGGACGGCTACGACGAGGCTGCGGGGGGCTCCCGCAGGCCCGCCGAAACCGCACGCGGGGGTACGGGAGCGGGTACGGGTCGTGGTCGTCGCGGCGGTGAGAGGCGGGGTGAGGGACGCGTGGGGGTGACCTACAAGTACTTCGGGGCCCCGGACCGCGCGACCGCCGCCAGAGTTCCCACCGCCCTCGGCCCGGGCGGACTCGGCCTGGAGGCCGGCGAGCTGGGCTCGCTGGGGCGGCTCGGCGACCTGATGGAGACCAGCGGCTCCCCCACCGGCCACCTCTCCACCAAGATCAAGCCGGAGACGATGAGCGCCATGGTGCTCACCGGTATCCAGGGCGTGCCGCTGCACCAGGTGCCGCCGCTGGAGCTGGTCGTGCTGCACCCCGACTACGCCGTCGTCCAGCTGCCCCACAACGTCGTCGAGCCGTTGCGCAAGGCCGACGAGACGGAGCTCGGCGCCGCCGCCTTCATCTGGTCCACCGTGCCGGACCGGCGCGGGCCGCGGGACGCGTTCGTGATCTACAGCATGCTGCACGAGTGGCAGGACTTCGCCAACCGGCTGCACGAGGCCGGGCACCAGCTGTACTGCCTGGTCTGGCCGTGACGCCCGGCCCCGGCGCGCTGTTCGAACGCGGGCCGGGGCGGGGCGGGTTGGCGGACCGTCAGTTCTGACGCCCGGTCGGCCGCAGGACGGTGGCGGCGAGCAGCAGGGCCACCGCGAGGAGTCCGGCGGCGACCGCGAAGGCGAGGCGGAAGCCGCCGGCCAGGGCGTCCGCGGCGGGGTGCCCGGCCGCGGTCAGGGCGGCGGTGCGGCCGCTCGCGAGGGTGCCGAGGACGGCGACCCCGAGCGCGCCGCCGACCTGCTGGGTGGTGTTGAACAAGCCGGAGGCGGTGCCCGCGTCCTGCGGTCCGGCGCCCGACATGCCGAGGACCGCGAGCGTGGACAGCACCAGTCCGCCGCCCGCGATCAGCAGCATGGTCGGCAGCAGGTGGACGACGTAGTCGGCGTCGGCGGGCAGCCGGACCAGCAGTCCGAGCGCGGCGAGCAGCATGGCGAGCCCCGCGAGCAGCACGGCGCGCTCGCCGAACCGGGCGCTCAGCCGGGCCGAGAGCAGCAGCGACACCGCGCCGATGGCGGCCGCCGCCGGCAGCATCGCCAGGCCGGTGGCGGCGGCGCCGTAGCCGAGGACCTGCTGCAGGTAGAGCGCGACCATGATCTGGAAACCGAACATCCCGGAGATGGTCAGCACCTGCACGGCGTTGGCGCCGGAGACGTCGCGCGAGCGGAACATCCGCAGCGGGAGCAGGGGTTGGGCGGCCCGGGCCTGCCGGAGCAGGAAGCCGGCCAGCAGCGCGAGCGAGAGCGCGCCGAGGCCCAGGGTGCGGGCCGAGGTCCAGCCGTGCTCGCCGGTGCCGACGATGGTGTAGATGCCGAGCATCAGGGCGGCGGTGATCAGCACGGCGCCCAGCACGTCGGCGCCGGCCCGCAGGCCGGGGCCGCGGTCGGACTCCAGCAGCCGCAGGGAGAGCAGGACGGCGGCCAGGCCGAGCGGCAGGTTGATCAGGAAGATCCAGTGCCAGTTGAGCGCCTGGGTGAGCACCCCGCCGAGGACCTGGCCGATCGAGGCGCCGGCCGCGCCGACGAAGCTGAACGCGCCGATCGCCCGGCCGCGCTCGGCCGGCTCGGGGAAGAGCGTGACGATCATGCCGAGGCTGACGGCGGAGGCCATCGCACCGCCGACGCCCTGGAGGAAGCGGGCGGCGATCAGCGCCTGCTGCCCGGTGGCGACGGCGCAGAGCAGCGAGGCGGCGGTGAAGAGGGTGAGCCCGGCGACGAACATCCGCCTGCGGCCGATCAGGTCGCCGAGCCGGCCGGCCAGCAGGAGCAGGCCGCCGAAGGCGATCAGGTAGGCGTTGACCGTCCAGGTGAGGCCGGCGGGCGAGAAGTGCAGGTCGCCCTGGATCGCGGGCAGCGCCACGGTGACGATCGAGCCGTCCAGGACGATCATCAGCATTCCCGCGCAGAGCACCGCGAGGGCGAGGGTGCGGGAGCGGGCGGTGGCGGGGGCCGGCGTGGGCGCGGCCGGGGCGTGCGTGGTCATGGCGGTTCTCCCGGTTCGTCGAGTACCGGGTAGGACGCTATCAGATCGTTTTGTTCGGGACTATCTATCTCGGGAGCAGCTTGGGGTCGGGGCGTCAGCCCCGCGAGCGGCGGGCACGGCGGACGGTGCGCTCGACCTCGACCGGTTCCGCGAGGTGGCCGTCCACCAGGCGGGTCAGGGCCGAGACGAACACGTCGCGCTCCGGCCGCGGCAGCGCCTCCAGCAGTTCGCGGTGCACCCGGTCGGCGATCGCGGTGCCCTGCACCACGGCCCGCTCGCCCGCCTCGGTGACCGAGACGATCCGGGCCCGCCGGTCGGTCGCGGACGGGCGGCGCTCGGCCAGGCCCGCCTTCTCCAGCTCGTCGACGGTGACCACCATGGTCGTCTTGTCCAGGTCCGCCAGCTCGGCCAGCTGGATCTGGGTGCGTTCGGACTCCTGCGCGTGGAACAGCACGCAGTAGGCGCGCGGGGTGATCCCGAGCTCGGTGAAGGCGGCCGCCATCCGGGTGGCCAGCACGTGGCTCGCGTGGTCCATCAGCCCGGAGATGTCGCGGATCTGGCGCACGGGCGGCGGGGTCGTCGTCATACGTCCGAGGTTAGCAACGGCCCGTCTGCTCCCGGATGATCCCGTAGCCAACCAACGCCGGGTCTACGGGATGCCCAACTCGAACAGCGCATAGCCCGCGTACCAGCCCGCCGCGAGAACGGGCATCGCCAGCAGCCAGGCCAGCGAGGAGAGCCGCACCCGGCGCAGCGCCACCGCCAGGCCGATGCAGAGCGGGAAGGCGGGCAGCAGGTAGCGCGAGATGTTGCCGAAGATCTGGTTGGTGCTCAGCGCGGTGAAGATGGTGAGCCCGGTGTAGACCCACAGCACCAGCGGCGGCCGGGTGCGCCACAGCAGCAGCACCAGCCCGGGCAGGGCGATCAGCAGGCCGATCGCGATCAGGTCCGGGACGGGATTGGCCTGCCAGTAGGTCCAGTGGCCGGTGATCACGTCCCTGATCGTGCGCAGGGTGGAGGAGCCGCCGTCGAAGTAGCGGTTCCAGGCGCCCTGCTGGAGCTTGAAGTAGCCGCCCCAGTCGCCCATCTTCCAGCCGACCCAGGCGACGTAGCCGAGCAGGCCCCAGGGCGTGATCAGCATCGCGGTCAGCGGACGGGCCACCCCGTCGGTGCGGCGGACCAGCGCGACCAGCGCGGCGATCGAGACGGCGGCGATCAGCACCGCGGCGGTCGGCCGGTTGAGGCCCGCCACCAGCGTCAGCACACCGGCCGCGAGCCAGCGGCGGGTCATCACGCAGTAGCAGGCCCAGGCGGACAGCGCGACGAACAGCGAGTCCGAGTAGACCGCCCACTCCACGCCGGAGCCCGGGAACAGGCCCCAGAGCACCGCCGCGATCACGCCCGCCCGGAAGCCGCCGAGCCGCTCGGCGATCGCGAAGATCCCCGCCGCCGCGACCAGCGAGGCCAGCACCGAGACGACGATCCCTGAGCCGTACGGGCCGAGCCCGGTGACCGCGCCGACCAGCCGCATCAGCCAGGGGTAGAGCGGGAAGAAGGCGGCCGAGTTCTCGTAGTAGGTCGCCAGCGGGAAGCCGTGCAGCGGGATCAGCTGCGGGTTGTACCCGTTCTCGGCGATCCGCTGGTACCAGACGCCGTCCCAGGTGCCCAGCACGTCCCAGGGATTGGCGCCGCCGCCGCGGCCCGGCTGCTTGTTCAGGTAGTCGCCGGTGTGCGAGAGCAGCAGCATGAAGACGGTCACGCCGATGGCCTTGACCACCGCGTACGCGCCCAGCGCGGGCGCGAAGCGGTCCACCAGCGCCCCGAACCGGCCGGGCTCCCGGCCGGTCCGTTCCTCGGGGGTCTCCACCGGCTCCGCTCCGGGCGCCGCGGGCGCTCCGGACTGGGTGCTGGACGACTCAGTGCTCGATGCCGTGCTCATCTGGTCTGGGTACTCCCCGCCCCGCTCGTGGTCCGCGCGGCTCCGGCGCAACGATTTTCCCGTGAGCCTACGGCACGCCCCCGAACCGAGGCCCCCTGGTG